>DATMYN010000083.1:0-13187 GCA_035560875.1 Longilinea sp.
TGTATTTCCTGGTAGGTTCTGCCTTGCTGCTCTACCCAGGTGTAATACTTAAGGTTATGGATGCGACGGCGATCTTCGTAGGATAATTCGATCATATTATCTGTGGATTCGCCATGCAGGTCACGGGCAAATACAGCGGCGGCGTCATAACCGGAGAATTCACCAAATGTCTCGCGATATTCCTTGATGCGGCTGCCGTACAATTCCATTGAGTCGGTAAAGACACATAACACAACATCGTTCTTGCCCATCTCATAGTATTTGGCCAATTTGATGGCAGAGAGCATGTTGGCAATGCCTGAGAAGCCCAAGAGGTTCAGCTTTTCGATTACATCAGCGGGAACGCCCTTGGCAGCAAGGTATTTCTTTCCTTCCGGCTCGTTGAACAAGCGCATGATGCCAACAACCGAGTTGTCATCGATTGCGGTCACCAGGTCGGTATTCTTTACATTGTGGATCCACGGCACGTGCTTATCGCCAATACCCTCGATACGGTGAGACCCAAACCCATTTTCCAACAATGTGGGGCACTGCAGGGCTTCGCTGGCTACGATCTTGCTGGTCGGGAACACCTGTTTCATGTAATCGCCGCAAGCGATCGTTCCGGCTGAACCGGTCGTCAACGCAACACCACGGTAGGTATCTTTAGGACCCATGAGGGCTTTGAGCGCATCTTCCATGGCATGCCCGGTCACTTGGTAATGCCAGAGGTAATTGCCAAATTCTTCAAACTGGTTGAAGATCATCAAATCTTGGCCGGATTTGCGTAATTCCCAGCATTTATCAAAGATCTCTTTTACGTTCGATTCGCTACCGGGAGTGGCAATGACTTCGCTGGCGATCTTGGAAAGCCACTCGAAGCGTTCTTTGCTCATCCCTTCTGGAAGTATGGCGATCGATTCACATGCCATCAAGGCCGAGTCATAAGCTCCACCGCGGCAGTAGTTGCCGGTTGAAGGCCAGACTGCTTTTTGCGTGGTCGGGTCGAATTGCCCAGTGACCAAGCGGGGAACCAAACAACCGAAAGCTGCACCAACTTTATGAGCACCGGTTGGGAACCATTTTCCAACCAATGCAACCACACGCGCTTCAGTACCGGTAAGGCTGGAGGGCAATTCAAAGTAATTTACACCACCAAATGTTCCACCTTTTGCCACTGGTTCATTTTTCCAGGAAATGCGAAAGAGGTTACATGGGTCCACATCCCACAAACCCTTGCCCTTGAGTTCATTCTTGATCGAATCCGGGATCAAGGCGGGGTTCTTCATTTGTTTGAAGGTAGGGATCACAATATTGCGTTCTTTGCAGCGCTTTACCGTGCGCTCCAAACGCTCTGGATGAACTGTCAAATCAATCTTAGTCATTTCCTTCTCCTCAAAATTATTATTAGTGTTACTCTCGTTCGTCGGGAGTGTGTGCCACTATGTATAAGGGGCGACCTTTCACTTCATCATATACCCTGCCGATGTATTCGCCCAAAATGCCAAGGGATATCAACTGGACACCGCCCAAGAACAGCACCGCTATCAAAGTGGAAGCCTGTCCAAAGAAGGCGGCAGAACCGGTCACACGCAGTACGATCACCACCGGGATGGCTAAAATACTGAGCAAGGCCGAAAAGAAACCGAAATAGGTTGCAAGCTGAAGGGGGAAATACGAAAAACTGGTGATAGCATTCAACGCCAGTAGCAGCATCTTTTTAATTGGGTATTTCGTCTTGCCGGCAAAACGGGCAGCCCGTTTATAGGGTACACCGATCTGTCGGAATCCAATCCAGGCAGACATCCCGCGCAAGAAACGATGACGCTCGCGCATGGAATTCATCACATTCACCACTTTTCGATCAAGCAAGCGGAAATCACCCGTATCTAATGGGATCTTCACATCCGTAATCCGGAATATGACACGGTAGAAAAGGGAAGCTGTGAAGGTTTTGAACCATGATTCCCCTTCTCTCTCTGCCCGGACAGCATAAGCAACTTCGTAGCCTTCGCGCCATTTCGCGATGAGGTCCAGCATCACTTCCGGTGGATCTTGCAGGTCGGCATCGATGATGATCACAGCATCACCCCGACTGTAATCCAAACCAGCCGTCACAGCGATTTGATGTCCAAAGTTCCGCGCAAAGATCACAGGACGGACATGTTTATCGGTTTCGCCCAACTGGCGGATGACATCGGTAGATCCATCCTGGGAACCATCATCGACAATGACCAATTCCCAAGGTTCGCCGGTCGATTGCATCACTTCAGTAACCCGCCGGTGAAGTTCTTCCAAACAGGCTAGTTCATTAAAAACAGGAACGACCACCGAAAAAACTGGTTTTGCCATTCTTTTTCCTTAATTTACACACCCAGGTGTTTCTTTAAGGCCGGCAGTGTTGGTTCAATAACCGCTGCTTTGCCGGCAGCTTCCATGGCAGCTTTAATGTCCTTTAAACCGCTGCCAGTATTCAAAACTAACACAGGCTCTTCGGGATTTTGTTTTCCGTCATGAAGAGCTTTTATTAATCCGGCATACGCTGTAGCTCCGGCTGGTTCGGTGAAAATCCCTACTTTACCTAATTCGGAGATGGCTTTCAAGATGTCGGCATCCTCAACGGTCAGGTAATATCCATTGGTTTGCGTAGCCGCTCGAACGGCACGGACACCATCCCGCGGCAGGTCAACGGAGATGCTATCCGCCAACGTAGTTGCCTGAACAGGCGTGATCACTTCGGTACCGGCAGCATAAGAATTGGCGATTGCAGCCGAACCGGTAGCTTGAACACCGATCAATCGCGGCATTTGCTGCAGCCAACCAAGTTCCACCAAATCTTTAAATCCCTTATGGATACCCGAAATGATATTTCCATCGCCCACTGAAACATATATATTCAAGGGGCTGTATTGATCTTCAAGATTTAAAATCACATTTTCCCAAATCTCAAATGCAGCCGTCTTTTTCCCTTCAGCCGTAAACGGATTGTACCCGGTATTGCGGCAGTACCAGCCAAACTCATTAGCTGCCTCGATGGAAAGATCAAAAGCCATATCATAATTTCCATCCACCAAAATAACCTTTGCTCCAAATATCAACAACTGAGCTACTTTGGCAGGAGGGGCTGTTTTGGGAGCCAGGATCACGGCTTTTTGTTCCACCGCAGCGGACATACAAGCCAAAGCTGCCCCGGCATTACCGGTGGAGGCTGTAATGATCACATCCACTTTTTGTTCCATAGCCCGCGCCACAACCACAGCACTAGCGCGATCTTTAAAGGATGCAGAAGGGTTGCGGCCATCGTCTTTGATCCAAAATTGTTTCAAACCCAATTTGCGTTGCAAGCTGGGAGGAGAATAGACCGGTGTCCATCCCGCCAACCCTAACGGGGTAGCCTCTGCTTCCGGATCTTGTACCGGGAGCAGTGGAGAGTACCGCCAGAGCGAAGGTTCTGACCGTGAGGTAATATCTTCAACCTGATAGCGTTGGTTGATGCGAGCATAGTCTAAAACCACATCCAGATTTCCACCATCATGCGGGCAAGTATACGTCACCTGCCCAGGTAAAAATTCTGCCCCACAAAGAGAACATCGATAGCCTTTGAAGTTGTTCATAATCCTTTTTTACTCATTTTCAAATGGTACGCCAAGCGAGGCTGGCTGTTGTGTTCGCATAGCACGTAAAATTCGCGCCATTATCCTTCTCAATGGTTCTGGCATCGCTGCCAGAGTCCTTTCTACCCAGTCTGCATTACCCATATTGACCAATAACAGTGTCAATATCATCAAGGGGAAAGGAGCCACTTGCAAGACCTGGGACGGAATAGCTGTTAAAACTGGTTGTAAAACAAGGCTCAACCATTGTAATAAGACAAATAAGTAAACCCCAAAGGCTCCTCGTAAAGGGTTCCAAGCCCCAAAAATTGTTATCGCCAGGGCAATCCAACCGATGCCATCCAAACCGGAGATGGGTCCCATCCAGCCCGCCTTGACGTTCAAGGAATACATTGGGCCGGCCATCCCAACCAGGGCGCCACCAATAGCAGTGTAGATGTACCGCATCCGGTTGACATTTGCTCCCCGCACGAAAGCGGCAGCGGGTCTTTCTCCAATACCTTGCATCATCAACCCCGGCCGGGTTTTGAAGACCCATATGTAAGCAATCACAATTAGGATAATACTCGAATAAACCTGAAGGTCCTGACGGAAGAATAATGGACCCAATATTTGTATATCAGCTAAGCCAGGGATGGGCATTGAAGGGACCCTGATACCCTGTTCACCAACATAAGGGTTTCCGAGGAAATAAGCCAAATCACGGCATAACATGGCTAAAACAAAACCGACGGCAACCTGAGATTGTTTTAAGGAAATGGATGAAAAAGCCACAATTAGCGCCACAAGCGCCCCAATCCCTGCACCGGCCAAAAAACCCAGTATCAAGGAATTTGTTTCGTATGCGACCACAAAACCGGACATGGCAGTGAGCAAGATCAACCCATTAACAGACAGGTTGATGATCCCGGCTCGTTCGGTTAAGGTTTCTCCCATGACCGCAAAAATGATCGGTGACGCCGCGGCGAGAATTCCACCTAAACTAACCCAAATGGTGCTGTCCATATTATCGCTCCCCCCCTTTAGGATTATGCATGAGTTTCTGACGAACTCCGGACATTAAGAGCACAAACAACACCAGTGCGCCTTGTAGTACACCGGATAGGTTTGAATCCAGGCGGAGATTGATGGGTAACTGGATTGCTCCGATATTAAGTGCTGCAAAAAAGAAAGCCACAAATGCACTTAAAATGGGTTGGAAATTCACCAACATGGCCACCAAGAGACCTAGAAAACCGTAACCAGAGGAAATGGATGGGATCAAGCGGTGGTAAAGCCCAACCACTTGAATCGATCCAGCTAACCCTGCGAAAACCCCGCACATCAAGAAGGCATACAACATATACCGCGAAGTCGGAATGCCCATCACGAAGGCAGCTTTATTGTTTTTACCGACCGCCTTCAGTTTTAAGCCAAAGTATGTTCCCCGCAGGAGGAAGAACACCAATACCAATCCTGCCAAGGCTAACCCAATCGACCATACGCTAATCGAATAACCCGGGACCTGAGGCAGCCACAACGAGCGGTCAAATAGTTCGGTTCCGCTCATGGATGCCACACCTGGGCGTTTCCATGGGCCAAAGATCAAGAAAATAGTCAAGGCGGTGGCAATGAAGTTCATACCCAAACCACCAAAAATTTCATTTACCCCGCCATAAATTCTCAGCAATCCAACAAGACTTGCCCATAAAGCCCCCCCAACCGCTCCGGCTAATATCGCCAGCATTATGATCAAGCCGGCGGGTAATGTCGAAGTCTCTAAGGAGCGTAAAGCCCAGGTGGTAAAAATAGCGCCTAGAGCGATTTGGCCTTCGATACCGATATTCCATAATCCGGCAGTAAAAGCGATCAACAGCCCGGAAGTAACTAATACCAACGGCACCCAGGAACGGATCACATCGGAGATCTTTGTGATCGATCCGATCGAACCTACTAAAATATCCCAATACGCTCTAAATGGTTGTGCACCTGCCAAAACTAATACCAGTGAAGTAAAGAGCAGGGCGATCACGACCGCACTGACCATTAATCCCCAAGAAATGGTAAGGTTACGAAGCTTCATTTTTTACTCTCCTCCTCGATTGTTTCCCAACCCTTACCACCGATCAACAACCCCAACTCATCAACAGAGGTTTCTTTGGCATCGAGTGGATGAGAGACCCTACCGTTAAAGAACACCACTACCTTGTCGGAGTATCGAAGCACTTCATCCAGATCTGCGGACATAAAGATGATGCTGGTACCTTGCTGACAACGGTCTTTTAACTTACTCCAAATATAGATGGTCGATTCGATGTCCAACCCTCGGGTAGGATGTTCCATGAGGATCAGCGCCAAAGGAGTCTTCAATAAAGCTAATAATGCACGCTGCTGGTTACCGCCCGAAAGCATTTCTACCCGATTCTCAGGGATACCTTTAATGGAGTATTCTTTGATCCGGCTGGCAGCTACTTCAGTTGTGTGGGCTTGGTTGATAAAAAACCCTTGCTGGTCTTCTGACAATGAAAAATGTTCGGTCAGGGTTAATCCCGAGATCAGCCCTTCTTCAAGACGAGAAGCGGGGACATAAGAGATGCCGTTCTTGAGGAATGTTTGATACGTTTTCCCGGTTAGGTTTTTTCCATTCAGAATGATCTTCCCGCTCACCGGACGGATCAAGCCACTTAAGGTGCGCAAGAAATGGCGCTGACCGGAACCTTCCATACCAGCGAGGCCAATCACCTCGCCGCGTTTTATTACCAGGTTTACATTCTTGATCACCAAACGCGCATCTTCAATGCATAATCGATCGATGACCAAGCATTCATCGCAATATTCAGATGAGATTCGATCACCGAGAGTGATCGGCTCTCCAAACATTAACGTAACCAGGTCATCCATTACAAAAGGTGGTGCTACCTGGCCAACCATTTTTCCATGCCGTAAAACTGCCACCCTATGGCACAAGTTGTTCACATCTTCTAATTTGTGCGAGACAAAAATGATCGTTTTGCCTTCTTTGGCTAAAATCCTCAATGTCTCGAATAATTTCTCTTTTTGGAGTGCACTGATCCCGGTAGTGGGTTCATCCAAAATTAATACACGTGCACCTAAAAATGTCAGTCGAATGATCTCAAGCTGCTGACGTTCTCCAACGGTAAGTTTGTCGACGTATGAATCGGGATCAATATTGAAACCATATTGTTTTTGGAATTCAATGAATTGAGCCCGGACATTTTTGTAATTGGGGAAAAATCCACCTGGTTGACCGATAATGAAATTATCGATCACTTTCATGGGTGGAAAATCCAACGGATCCTGATGGAGCATCCCTATCCCAAAGGTAATGGCATCCGCTGGTCGTGTGATCTTTATCGATTTACCATCAAGGATAATTTCCCCGGAATCGGCTTGATTAAAACCGGAGAGTACTTTCATTAGCGTACTTTTCCCGGCTCCATTTTCTCCAAGAATCCCTTGGATCGTACCGGCCGGAATAGTAAGACTGATATCATCGTTGGCATGGACTGGACCAAAATGCTTATGGATATGCTTCAGTTCAACATTCATAATGTTATTTGCCCAAGATGAAAAAAGAGGAGGGAAGGCAAGTATTACCTTGCCTTCCCTTTAAATTACCTACGACTTACTCCGTCGGGACGCTTGCGCCTTCCATCCCTTCAAGGAGTTGGGGCAGATACCAGATCTGCTGTTGGGTGGCGGCTTCGCCATCAGCCAGGTAAACTGTACCATCCTGGAGATTCAAAGGACCACTCCACAAATTCAAACCACCGGCCAATTCTGCGATGAATTGATCGATCTGCACAGAAGCAGAGTCGGACAGCGCAGGGCCTTTTTCAAAGCCAACAATGCTGGTATCCGGATTGTTGATATCGGTCCAATCGGGACTAAACCATGACCATGAAGATTCGATGGTTCCAGCCTGGACATCTTCCAACACGGTTGTGATAGCGGGACCCCAATTGAAATAGGGTACACCCAAGCACACACTAGGTGCCTGTGCGCAAGCATCGACATAGTCATATGCCAAAGCAAATACGGGGGTTCCAGCCTGGGTCAAACGGTCAGCTTCGACTAAAGCTTCCGTTGTATCGATACCGGAGATAACTACATCGAAACCAGTGTTGTAGAATTCATCAGCAACCTGGGTTGGATCCTGGGTGAAACCAGGGATATTGAACCAGAAACCGATCCAATTGACACGGAACTGCAGATCAGCGGGGTCATTGCCAAGATATTCGGTCCAGCAATAGCGAGCACCAAGATATGCAGAGGAGGCTAAGCGGCGGGTTTCAGCATTGATCAATGGTCCAAGATAACCAATTTGACCAGTCTGAGTTGTGAGAGCAGCAGCGCAGCCAGCGATCATCTTGCCATATTCCATCTGTCCCATTACATTGACCAGATTGGGCAGATCCTGGAAGTTCTCGCCATCAGCCCAAGCGCCATCACCGGAAAGGTGAAGCACTGTTACTTCAGGATGAGTAACGGCGAAAGTATGGGCGCCATCGATCATATCATCGGAGTTGAAGATAACAACCTGTGAGCCGCGGGTCAGCAAGTCTTCAGCCAACTGCTCTGGGGTGGTCCCAGGGCGGGAGGACGTGTTGACGTTATCGAGATAGACGAATTCGCTATCTGCGATCTGCTGTTGGGCATACAGCGCACCATTATAGGTTGCTTCTGACCAGCCATGGTCATTATAAGGGCCTACCAGCAGCATCCCAAATGTGATTGGGCCGCTGGCGGCTTGTTGGGTAGCAGGTTGGCAGGCGGCTGCCATCATAGCAACCACTACCAAAATGCTTACGATAATCCAAATTCTTCCTGACTTCATCTTGCTCCTCCTGATTGGGGTGAAAATATGGTTTCCATGCGTTCAGTGGTGACGATCAAGATAAAACCTGATTTCAAACGGTTTATATAAGAAAGTCTCCTCCTTTCGTATGGATAGTGGTAATGAACTCCAAACTACGCCTATGAACAACATTACCCCCCAAGATATCGCTAGAAATTAATTCGAAATTCCTCATAATTGTAATCCAAAAAGCAAGACGTCAAGTTAACGATAACCTTAAAATGTGTCTAGACAACTACCGGCAAGAGGATTCTCTTGCCGGTAGTTCTATAAATATTAGGGGACGATCCAGGTACCTGTCTCACCACGTAAAGCGCGCCCGATATTTTCGGGATTTGTGATAAGGGCTTTCTTCCCACCATGCTCCAGGAAGTTCAAGATGGCTTGGATCTTGGGCAGCATAGAGCCCTTGGCAAAATGACCATCAGCCATATATTGTTTGGCTTCGGCTACCGTCATTTGATCAAGCCATTTCTGATCAGGTTTATTGAAGTTGATGGCTACCTTTTCGACGGCTGTACTGATAATGAACATATCTGCGTTGATGAGGTTGGCCAACACCGATGAACCAAAATCTTTATCAATGACGGCTTCTACACCGGTAAGCTCACCTTTTTCATTTTCAACGACCGGGATACCACCACCACCAACACCGATCACGACAAAGCCGGAGTGGATGAGTTTATTGATGGCATCAGCCTCGACAATGCGTTGGGGAATGGGTGAAGGTACAACCCGGCGCCAACCGCGCCCAGCGTCTTCTACCACAGACCATTTATCTTTCTCAGCATGTTCTTTGGCGACCTTCTCGTTCATGAAGGAACCGATGGGTTTGGAAGGATTCTGGAAGGCTTTGTCATTGCGGTCAACAATGGTTTGAGTGACCACAGCCACAGCCTGTTTATTCATCTTGCGGGCTAAGAATTCGTTGTGCAAAGCCTGGACGAACATATAGCCGATGGAGCCTTGGGTATCCGCTCCGCAGTAATCCAAGGGTACTGGGTGTAATTCACCCTCAGAAATTTCTGAACGGCGCAGAATAAATCCGACCTGGGGGCCATTTCCATGGGAAATGACCACATCCCAACCCTGCTCGATCATGTCTACAATATGCATCATAGACTCTTTACCGGCTTCAAACTGATCGGGGATCGACTTGTGTTTCTCATCCTTGATCAGGGAGTTTCCACCGACTGCTACAACTGCAACACCTTTACTTGACATTTGAATACCTCTTTGTTCTTTACTTATTTTTAGCCCATGGTCAAAGCCATGACAGCTTTTTGAACGTGCAGGCGGTTTTCCGCCTGATCGAACACAACCGAATTCGGTCCATCCATTACTTCACTGGTGACTTCGACATCGCGGTCGGCCGGTAATGGGTGCATATAAATGGCATCACTCTTGGCTAAAGCCATCTTCTTAGAATCCGTGATCCAACTCTTATAACTATCCTGGATGGCTTTGCCTTTCGCCGGGTCATCGGTGGTCAGCAAGGGTCCCCATGATTTGGCATAGATCACATCGCCGTCTTTAAAGGCTTCTTCCATATCGTGGACGATCTCAAAACCGGTGCGGAATTTCTTGGCCTGGTCTTTGGCTTCCTGTTCGATATCGGGCATCAATTTAAACTCGGGCGGATACGCCAGGGTTACATCCATGCCAAAACGCGGGAGCTGCAGGATGAGCGACTGTGGGACTGAAACCGGTTTCAAATAAGAAGCGGCATACGCCCAAGATACAACAACCTTCTTACGGCGCAGGTCACGGCCTTTCTTCTCAATAATGGTCATGAGGTCAGCAAGGCACTGGAAAGGGTGGTAAATATCGCACTGCATGTTCAGAACAGGTGATCGCGAATATTTAGCCACATCGTTGATATATTTATTACCCAATTTCCAATCGCAGTGGCGGATGGCAATTCCATCATAATAGCGCCCGAAGATTTCCCCAATTTCCTTGGGTGTATCGCCGTGGGCTATCTGAGTGGTTTGGCTCTCGATGAAAGCCGCGTGTCCGCCAAGCTGTGCCATTCCAGCCTCGAAGGAACCGCGTGTGCGGGTGCTGGAGAAGAAGAATAACATAGCCAGGACCTTATCCCGTAAATATGGGTGTAATTCATTCAATGCCCGTTTACGCTTCAGATCCCAAGCAACGTCCAATACGGTTTCTACTTCGTCTTTCGAGAAGTCTAGATCACCAATAAGATCTCGACCGTGTAAATCTGTTTGCATAATTCCTCCAAATATCTATAACCACGAAAGAGCCATTTTGGCTTTTTCGTGGTTACAAAATTTATTCTGTCTTGCCTAATACTAAGGCTAACAATGCCATGCGCATTACAACGCCATTGAAGGCTTCCTGCCAGTAACGAGACCAGCGGGTGATATCCACATCGGCAGGAATTTCATCCATCCGAGGCAGAGAATGCAGCAAAATGGCATCGGATTTCGCTTTGGTGCTTAATAATTCGCGAGTAATTTTGTAATTGGCGGGAGTCTGACCGTGTTCGCCGGCTTCCTGGCGGCTCTTGGTGTAATCCGGTTGTACAACCGGTTCGACCAAAATAACATCGGCTTCGGCAATGGCTTGCTCTACATGCTCAGCTTCCTTGAAATCCAATGAATATTGTTTTAATTCAGCCTTGAATTCAGGAGTTAAGGTCATTTCGGGCGGGGCAACATACGTGATTGGGCAGTCAAATTGGGTAAGTGCATAAGAAAGGGAATGCATCGTGCGCATGCGCATATCACCAACAGCCAGCCATTTCAGACCGTCAATGCGGCCTTTTTCTGTCAAAACGGTATAAAGGTCGGTCAGGATCTGGGTAGGGTGCTCGCCCCAACCATCCCCGCCGTTGATGATGGGCACGGAAGCCCATTTGGCGGCTTCCATCGGTGCACCTTGCTGGAAGTGGCGCATAACGATAACATCACCGTAATATTCCAGCATTTTTACTGTGTCTTTGATGGATTCCTGATACCAATCACCGGCACGGGTCATTTTCGCATCTGAGAAACCGGTAACATGGCCGCCAAGCCGATGCATGGCTGCTTCATGAGCCAGGCGGGTGCGGGTGCTGGGTTGGTAAAAGGCGGTTACCATGGTCTTTTCAGCCAATAAATCGGTATTTTTTCGGCTCTTGGCAATTGGTGCCATTTCGTCTGCGATTTCGAAGACATGGAAGAATTCTTCGCGTTCGAAATCTTTCAATGAGAGAATATCTCGACCTGAGAAACTACGCATTTTCGAACTCCTTCAAATTTTAAAGTATTGGTTGTTACAAAACCAGTTATGTATTACGTAGACCGCCACATCCTCCTCTCCTGCCGGGAGCGATCAAGATATTCCGTATACCGGCTTGACACGCCGAACAATTTCAAAACGAAAATATCCTGGCAGGAAAAAGCTTGAAGTAAGATCGATAACCCGACCACTTTCGGAAAAAAGGCGGGCAATAAACATAAGAAGAACATCACCACGTTGAATTTCTAGCGCCCGGGCAATATCTCCGGATGCTGCCACCGCTTTTACTTCAGCTCTGGAATTCCCTAATGCAGGCGAACCTCGTTTAAGGATCAGATCCAAAACCGAACCGGTGAACCCTTCGTTCAAGTCATCAACTGTAAGAATATCCTGGGGAAGGATATCGATGAGGTAAGCAACCGGGCGTTGTTCAGCAATAATGACCCGGGCTACATGCACCAAAGGAGTCCCCTCCGCAACGCCCAATAAATTGGATTGTTCACTATCTGCCTGAATAGGTGTGATTGTAAGGGCGCCCATTGAAACATCCAGACCTATCCGGTGGGCTAACGATTCGATGCTCTCAAGAACTTCCAACCCAGACTCGATAACCTGCTTGTGGCTGACCACAAATGTACCAATCCCCTGACGCCGTCGGATAAGACCTTGGCCTTCAAAAGCCCGCATGGCTTCTCGCAAGGTCGCCCGCGATACGCCTAATTTCTTTGCCAACTCCGGTTCCGATGGCAGCCTTTCGCCGGGAGCCGTTGAGGCGATCAAACTCGCCAGAGAGGTCTGCAGGCGTTGGTATGGATGGTGTAAATCAGAAGGTCGTCCTATCATATCTTTGTTCCTCCCAAGATCTTCATTCCAACACCGGACAGAAATCAAACCGGGTGGTATCGACCAAACCCAGATCTGAGATGCGAAGTTCTGGAATGACCACAAGCCCTAATAAACTTAACTGCATATTCGGGTTATTGATACGGCAGCCGCATGCTTTAAAACCTTCCAGTACCGTCGCAGCTTTTTCAGCTACGACCTCGGCCGGTTCTGTGGACATGAGTCCCGCGATGGTTAATTCAACTTTGCCAATTACTTTACCGTGCTTTACAACAGCCTGACCACCGCCACACTCAACGAGAGTATTGGCAGCCAAAGCCATATCTTCATCGGATGTACCCACCACGATCATGTGATGACAATCATGAGCAACTGTAGTCGCTATACCGCAGGGTTCAGTAAAACCAAATCCCTGGACCAAACCAACCTGCACGCGCCCGGTATTATGGTGACGCTCTACCAGTGCAATCTTGGCAAGATCACGCTTGAGATCGGTTTTTACCTCCCAATTGTTTGCAGAAATCGGAAGGCGTAAATGTTTGGTTGGGGCTTGGTTTTCAATGATACCGATCACATGAGCGGTAAGTTCAGATTGGTTCGCTCCAACCGGGACAACCAAGCGGAAATCGGCTGGCACAAGTGTGTGT
>DATMYN010000084.1:0-4106 GCA_035560875.1 Longilinea sp.
TCTTAAATGAGAAACCATAAGTCATAAATTTCCCGTTATCCACCCTTTTTTAAGTTAACCGCCATCCCTGGCGCTTGCTTTTCGTTCCCGGCTTCGTTAGAATCAAATCAGAAGTACTGCCCCCGGTAATCCATACCTTGGGGGATTCTATTTTCTTTTGCCTGCATCGATTAACGTTATGAGTTTTGCTCACCTACATGTCCACACCGAATACTCGCTCTTGGATGGTTTCTCGAACATCAAGAAGCTGATCAAACGCGTCAAAGAATTGGGCATGCCCTCGATAGCCATTACCGACCATGGCACCATGTTTGGCGTGGTGGAATTTTTCAATACAGCCAAGGCAGAAGGTGTCCATCCGGTCATTGGCTTAGAAACCTATTTGGCAGCCAGGCGGATGACCGATCGGGATGGTACGCATGACCGTCATTCCAACCATCTGCTGCTGCTGGCGGAAAATGACACTGGCTATCACAACCTGCTGCAGATTGCTTCGGCCGCTCAGCTTGAGGGTTTTTACTATTACCCGCGAGTCGATCATGAATATCTGGCTGCCCACAGCGAAGGGCTGATTGCAACCACCGGCTGTATGGCAGCCGAAATTCCGCGCCTGATCCGCGATGGCGGGATCGAGGCGGCTAAGAAAAAAGTGGATTGGTATTATGAGGTCTTCGGAAAAGAAAATTTCTTCTTTGAACTGCAAGAACACGATATCCCGGAGATCCATACCCTCAACAATGCCCTGATCGAGTTAGGCGGACGCTACCAGGCGAACTTTATCGCCACCAACGATGTCCATTACATCAACCCGGAGGATGCCCGCTTACAGGACATCCTGTTGTGCGTGCAAACCGGTTCATTGTTAACCGATGCCAACCGCTTCCGCATGACCGATAAGAGCTATTACCTGCGCACCCCGCAGGAAATGCAGTCTTTCTTTGGGCACGTTCCCGGAGCGCTCTCGAACACTTTACTGATCGCCGAACGCTGCCAGGTCGACCTGAGTCATAAGGGCTATCACCTGCCGTTGTTCAGCGTACCCGCCGGGGAAACCGTGGCGACTTATCTGCGCAAATTGTGCGAAGAGGGATTGACGCGCCGGTTAAAGAACCGGGCTACGGATACGATCGTACGTGAACGCCTGGAATATGAACTGAAAGTCATCCATGACATGGGCTTTGATGCCTATTTCTTGATCGTGTGGGACCTTTGCCGTTACGCCCGTGAAAAGGGGATCTGGTACAACGCACGTGGTTCGGCTGCCGGTTCACTGGTGGCTTATACCCTGGATATCACTCTGGTTGAACCGATCGAGCAGCGTTTGATCTTTGAACGGTTCTTGAACCCGGGACGTATCAGCATGCCCGATATTGATTTGGACTTTCAAGACGACCGTCGTTCAGAAGTGCTGCAGTACTGCGCCCAGACATATGGAGATGATAAAGTTGCCCAGATCATCACCTTCGGTACCCTGGGTGCAAAAGGCGCCATCCGCGATGTAGGCCGGGTGATGGATATCCCCCTATCTGAGGTGAACCGGGTAACCAAGCTGATCCCTGCCATGCAGGGGCGGACAGTAACCATCGAAGACACGATCAACGAGGTAGAGGAATTTAAAGCTGTTTATAATGAAGCAGAGTACCTGCATGAGCTGATCGACACAGCCAGCAAGATGGAGGGGGTTGTCCGCAATGCGGGTACGCATGCCGCCGGGGTGGTCATCACCGATAAACCGATCGTCGAGTATGCTCCCCTCCACCGCCCAACCTCCGGTTCTGAAGACAACCCGATCAAATCGCTGGTGCAGTTCGAAATGTCCATAGTGGAAGGCCTTGGCTTGCTTAAAGTGGATTTCCTCGGCCTGGCTACTTTGACAGTCATGCAGCGCGCTTGTGATCTGATCTGTGAACGGCATGGGAAGCAGTTCAACTTAGATAACATTCCCATAGACGACCCGGATACCTTCAGTTTCTTGGGCAAAGGCCATACCGCCGGCGTTTTCCAATTGGAAGGCAACGGCATGACCCGTTACCTGGTGCAGATGAAACCGCAAAATCTGGCCAACATCATCGCTATGGTCGCGCTTTACCGTCCGGGACCGCTTAAGTTCATCCCGCAATATATCAAACGGATGCACAACGAAGAGCCGGTCTCCTACCAGCACCCCCGCCTGGAAGGGATCTTCAACGAGACGTATGGTATCCCAATTTACCAGGAGCAGTTGATGTTTGCAGCCATGGAAATGGCCAGCTACACCGCCAGCGAAGCGGATGACCTGCGCAAAGCTATTTCGAAAAAGAAGATCGAAGGCATCAAGAAGCACCGCGAAAAGTTCATTTCCGGCAGCAAAAAGAATAATATCAATGAGAATGTAGCCGCCGAGATCTATGACAGTTGGGAAGAGTTTGCCCGATACGGTTTTAACAAGAGCCATGCCGCCGATTACGGCGTGATCGCCGTACAAACGGCTTACTTGAAAGCCCATTATTCCGTGGAATATATGACCGCCTTGCTTTCAGCTTCTAAAAATGAATCGGATAAGGTGGCCTTTTATATCGTTGACTGCCGTTCCATGGGTATTGATGTACTGCCCCCGGATGTGAACGCCTCCGTGTGGGATTTCTGCATTGAAGACCGCCCCGAAAAAAGCCCCGCCATCCGTTTTGGGTTGGGTGCGATCAAGAATGTGGGCCAAGGACCGGTGGAAATGATCTGCGCAGCCCGGCGTCAGGGCGGAAAATTCACCGACCTCACTGATTTCGCCCGTCGGCTCGATCTGCGCCAGATGGGAAAACGCTCCCTGGAATGTTTGATCAAAGTTGGCGCTTTGGATCAATTTGGAGGGCGGGCGCCGATGCTGGAAGCCCTTGACCGTCTTATGGCGATCAGCGCCAGCCATTTCAAAGCCATACAAAGCGGGCAACTCAGTATCTTTGGCGGTTCGACCGGTATGGAAGAGTCGATCCGACTGGCTGACGATCTATTCCCCGACAAACGCACCCAACTGGAATGGGAGCGCGAGTTGTTGGGGCTGTATCTTTCCGACCATCCGTTGAATCCATATATGGAAACGTTGCGGAGTAAGGTCTCGCATTATTCAAGCCAATTGGCTGAAACTTCCAACAAGGAAAAAGTGACGGTAGCCGGGATCGTAACCCGTTTACGTCCGACCCGTACCAAAGAAGGCAAGTCCATGGGGTTCGTAACCCTTGAAGATTACCAGGGTGGAATCGAACTGGTGATCTTCCCGCGCACCTGGGAGCAATATGGCAAGATCACCCTTATGGATAGCGTCCTCCTGGTGGAAGGCCGCATGGATATGCAGACCAGTGACCCTAAAGTGCTGGTCGACCGGATCAGTCAGGTGGAACCGCAGGAAGATTTTTCCTCTGACGCTTTTTCTTTTCCGGCTGCCACGCCGTCACCTTCTCCCGCTGCCCCCAGCGCACCAGTGGATGACAGTTCTCCAACAATGGAACCAGCCTGGGAGGATACTGCCTCTACAGGTGTGAATTCAACCCCCGAACCACCACCAGCTTGGGATGATGACGAATTCGGAACCCCTCCAGCCGCAGCCGCACCTATTATCGCCGGACCGGTTGGAACCATTTCGCCGGTCGAGACACTTATCGTAACCTCAACCTCTCCGGTGCAGGCATGGGCGCCGCCGGTGCGTAGCCTGGCGGAAACCCATAACCCGGCCAGTTATATCCTTCCGCCGTTTTCATTATCCGACAGCAAAGAAGCGGGGAATGATACCTTACGCATGGTCACCGTAGTTGTGCGTGAAACCGGCAATGGCAGCCAGGATGGGCGCAAAGCCAAACGCATATTACGTACGCTGCGCGCATATCCCGGCAAGGACCGCTTTGCATTAATGATCTTTGAAGCCGGCCGCAGCTACCGGATCGAATTCCCGAACGATACCACTGGGGTTTGCCAGCTTTTATTGGACGAACTCAAACAGACCGCCGGGGAAACCAATGTACTGGTTGAGGTCTTAAGGCTGCAGTAAACTCCTCACAAAATTATGTCGATTTCATTAAAGTGCAACTTTTTGCAATAAAGTTGCATGATAATGTTATTCCATTAATCCGGATAACATC
>DATMYN010000085.1:0-2736 GCA_035560875.1 Longilinea sp.
AAGGGCATCGTGGTCAAAGAAGGTGAATGGATTTCCGTTGATGGGACAACCGGCGAAGTATTTCTTGGTCAGATCAAGACCTCAGCCCCATCGCTTGAAGAACAAACCGCCTTACTCAAGCTGCTGACCTGGGCTGATGAGATCAGTGCCCGCCCCGGTACTCGTAAGGGACCCGCCGGATCACCGACACGTGGTTTGCAGGTTTGGGCAAATGCCGATTATCCGCGCGATGCCCAACGCGCCCGTTCTTACGGGGCTGTGGGTATCGGCCTTTGCCGTACCGAGCATATGTTCTTTGAACAAACCCGCCTGCCAACCGTACAGCGCATGATCCTGGCCAAGACCAGTGAAGAACGCACTGAAGCTTTGAATGAACTGCTTCCGTACCAGCGCTCCGATTTTGACGGTTTGTTTGCCGCCATGACCGGATATCCCGTGATTATCCGTTTGATCGATCCCCCGCTGCACGAGTTCATGCCCGATGAGGAAAAACTCCTCGAAGAGGTGATCACCATGCGCGTTAAGGGTGAAACCAAGGGTTTGGCTGAAAAAGAAAGCCTGCTGTCCGCTATCCGCGGTATGCATGAATCCAACCCAATGATGGGCCTGCGCGGTATCCGCCTCTCCATCGTGATGCCCGAGATCGTCGAGATGCAGGTGCGGGCCATCTTCGAAGCCGCTGCGGATGTCAAACTGCGCGGTCTCGAACCCAAACCGGAAGTCATGATCCCATTGACCGGCACAGTGAATGAGCTCAAGCACATCCAGCCGCGCCTCATGGAAATCGCCAAGATGGTCATGGATGAGAAGAAAGTCAAGTTCGACTACAAATTCGGCACCATGATCGAAATCCCACGGGCTGCCGTCACCGCCGGTGAGGTTGCCACCTTGGCCGAGTTCTTCTCCTTTGGTACCAACGACCTGACCCAGATGACCTTCGGTTACTCACGGGATGATGCCGAACGCAGCTTCCTGGTCAAATACGTGGAATCCGGCATTCTGGCCAAGAACCCCTTCCAGACATTGGATCAGGAAGGCGTTGGACGTCTGATGCGCATGGCTGTGGATGAAGGCCGCATAACCCGCCCGAATTTGGAAGTCGGGATTTGTGGTGAACACGGTGGCGATCCCGCATCCATCGAGTTCTGCCATGTGATCGGTAACAACTACGTTAGCTGCTCACCGTTCCGTGTACCCGTTGCCCGCCTGGCGGCAGCTCACGCTGCCTTAAAGCACTCTTTGGGCAAAGAAAACACGGATAAGTAAGATCTTTGTTCAAGTAGACTGGTCCTCCCCATCGAAAATCGATGGGGAGGATTTTATATTTAGTTAACCACATCTTAACTTTGCCTTTTTAGTTTGTACCTGTATAATCACTTTATCCTGAAATCATCAAAAGGAGTCCTTATGGAAGAAAAACAGCATAAGAGCGCCATCCGCGCCTGGACGATGTATGACTGGGCAAATTCTGCCTTTGCAACAACGATCATGGCGGCTGTATTGCCGGTGTATTACACCTCCGTAGCAGCCGGTGGATTAGCCCCAAACATTGCCACTGCCTATTGGGGTTACACCTCCTCAATTTCAGCCCTTATAGCGGCCATCATCAGCCCCATCCTCGGTGCAGTGGCTGATTTTTCCGGGGCAAAGAAAAAATTCTTGACCATTTTCATGGCAATTGGCGTTACAGGTACAGCTTTGTTGTACTTTATCCAAAGCGGCGATTGGCTGTTAGCTTCATTATTCTTCCTTTTTGGCAACGTCGGTTTCGCCGGATCTTTAGTATATTATGATGCTCTGCTCCCCCACGTAGCCAGACCAGATGAGATCGATCAGGTATCCTCGCGTGGCTACGCCATGGGTTATATCGGCGGCGGCTTACTGCTGGCGGTCAACCTGGTCATGATCATGTTCTTACCTGACCTATTGGGTGTGGATGCCGGTTTGATGACCCGCCTATCATTTGTAACCGTGGCAGTGTGGTGGTTTGTCTTTACCCTGCCCTTGCTGCTCAAAGTAAAAGAACC
Organism: Longilinea sp.; assembly: GCA_035560875.1. Lineage (GTDB taxonomy): Bacteria > Chloroflexota > Anaerolineae > Anaerolineales > Anaerolineaceae > DATMYN01. The sequence continues at coordinate 2,028 of DATMYN010000085.1, forward strand.
CGAACGCCGTATCGTGGCAGGTGAAGAGAATTACAAACCCATCGAAGCCAGCTTTAAACGGTTGATCCAGACCTTCAAAGAGATCCGCCGCTATCGCGATCTGGCCATGGGTATGTTGGCATTCTGGATCTACGCCAATGGTATCGGCACCATCATCGTGATGGCGACCGCCTATGGGACTGAACTAGGCTTTGGACGCACCACCCTCATCGGCACGTTGTTGATGGTCCAATTCCTGGCTGCTCCTTTTGCTTTCTTGTTTGCCTGGCTTTCCAAGAAATTGGGCACCAAGAAAGCCATTTATATCAGCCTGTCGATCTACTCCATCATTTCCATCATGGGTTACTTCATGTACCAAGAGTGGCAATTCTGGATCTTGGGCGCCCTGGTAGCCACGGTACAGGGTGGTTCTCAAGCCCTCAGCCGTTCGTTGATCGGGAAAATGATCCCCAAGAGTAAGTCGGCGGAATTCTACGGCTTCTTCAGTGTCTTTGAAAAATTTGCCTCCATCTTAGGCCCTGCCCTGTTCGGTGTAGTGTCTATGATCATGGGCGGCAGCCGCCTTAGCATTGTGTCTTTGATCATCTTCTTTGGTTTAGGTATTTGGGTTCTGACAAAAGTAAATGTAGAACGTGGTGTTGAAACAGCCCAAAAAGAAGAAGCGGACATGCTGGCTGCAAATGTAGCTTAACTACGAATTGTCTTATTA
>DATMYN010000086.1:0-4077 GCA_035560875.1 Longilinea sp.
ATTTCGAGGGGGGGCAAAAGCCCCCCCTCGATAAGGGTCACAAAAAACCCAAGCTTACTGAGCAGCCGGCATAGCGATCGTCGGTGCACCATACAGACCAGCGGCGAGGCCGTCGAGGACTTCGGTGTACGGATAGGTCACATTGCGGAAGGCATCGTACAGAGGATTGGTGAAGAGTGTGATGTAGGGCAGATCAGTGGCAAGCAGTGTCTGGATGTCGAATGCCTGCTGGTGTGAAGTGGCCAGATCAGGATTGGCATACCATTCAGCGCACAGCGTCTGAAGGTCAACATTCTCGTATGAGTAGGAGTTGAGGGTAGGATCGCCATTGCCAAAGAAGGAGCACAGGTAACCGGGGAAGGCTGAGAGACCCCATCCGAGGATGAAGATGTCCCATTCACCGGTGCCATAAACTGCGTTGGTGATGTTGTTGAAGTTGGTCAGTTCAGCGACCACGGGGATACCCAACTGGCGCATCCACTGCTCAATGTACACAGCGGAGGTAGCACGCAGGGGATCGTAGCCTGCATTCGGGGCCATGAGGGTCATTTCGGGGATGGCGGTGCCATCGGGGCCGACAAGACCTTCACCGTATTCAACAGAACCACCGCGTTCTTCGTTCCATGCCGGGGCGGTTGTCCAGGTGAAGCCAGCGTCAGTTAAGATGCGGACGGCTTCGTTGATGCGTTCCTGGGTAGTCATACCCTGGCAGTATACGGGCACTTCGGGGTTGAACCAAGCAGAATTTCCTGGGGGTACCAGGGTGTACTGCGGGAATACCTGACCCTGAAGTACGTTGGTGGTCAGGAAGTCCAGGTCCAATTGGCAGGCAATAGCCTGGCGCAGGGCAGCGCCGGCAGCACCCTGCCAGTAAGCACGGGCGAAGTTGAAGCCCATGTAGCGGAAACCATTCTGCTCATTGGAGACAATGGTGATGCTGGGATCGCTCTGGAGCTGCTGGATGAAGCCAGCGGGCAGACCGGAGGGGTTCAGCATAACATCGATGTCGTTGTTCTGCAGAGCGAGAACAGCGGTGTCTACATCATAGAGGGTGTAGAGGGCGCTATCGAAATAGGGGCCAGCTACATAATCTAGTACGGTATCGCCAGTGGCCTCGCCATAGGCTACGAATTCGTAGCCGCTGTCAAGGGATTCGCGATAGGCGCCGTTTGCAAATTCTTCAATGTGCAGGCCAATGAAGGGGTTGCTTTCATTGACAACGGTGCGGACATAAGCGCCGGCTTCCCATTGATCCAGCTTGTAGATACCGAAGGTCGGTTCGCCAGCGGGATCGATGGATTCGAGTTGGGCAACCAAATCGGCCAGGTCAGTCGCATAGGTTTCCGCAGCGGGATCCAAAGCGGCCAATTGGTCAAGCAGGGGTTGCACAAGGGGAGTCCAGTAGACACTGCTCACAAACGGGCCGGTCAGGGCGCCGTATTGCCAGATGGGCAGGCCAGGGGCTGTGGTGAAGAAATACTTGACGGTGTAATCGTCAACAGCTTCAACATGATCTAGGAAAGCGGGATCGTAAGCGCCGATCCAGTTGCCTAACAGGTTGAAAGCCAGGGCGGCGTTGACGGTGAAGACAACATCAGCGGAGGTAATGGGGCTGCCATCACTCCAAACGATGTCGTTCTTCAAAGTCACGGTGGCGGTATAGTAATCTACGCCATCAATAGTTTCAACAACCGGCTCAGTCGGGAAATCAGCCGCAGTCGAGGGCAGCCAGTCATAGCGCTGATCGGACAGGCCGAACAGTGATGGCCATTGGGCGCCCAGGGGGGCATAGTTCCAGTAGCTGGCGCCGGCATCATCCCACAAATTCCAGATGTTTGTGGAAGTGATGTCTGCCAACAGCGGGAAGCGGATGACTTCGGCGCGGCCGACAGGAGCCTCTGCACCAGTTTCAGTGGTTGTTTCTTCTGTTGTGGTTTCGGCAGCGGGGGTTTCCGTTGCAGTACCGCAAGCAGCTAAAACAAGACTGAAGACGATGATGAGGCTAACGAACAAAAACAGTTTCTTCGACTTCATGATCAGTCTCCTCCTTAAGGGATTAGGGGAACGGATTGGGACAACAAGCTATACCATTGTGTTGAAAGATTGGAGTTGATGGTTGCAAATGGTCCCATAATACAAAACCACCCAACGCGGGCTTAGCCAATATTAGCATATCGTTAAAATAAAGTCAAGTTACAATCATCGCAGCCAGATTTGATACAAATCGCCTCCGAAAATGTGATTAACATCAACTTGTCTTTCCCGTTGATTCGGATCATTACTTGGTCGTAAAGAAATTCGCCGATTCCTTTTCCCATTAACTTGTCATTCCAAGGGTCTCAATACTACAATACTAGTTCGAGGAGAAATTCCTATGACTACCCGTCCCATTCATGCCATCCTGATCGGCGCCGGTAACCGCGGCGCCGATTCCTATGCGCCGTACGCCTTACAGCATCCGCAGGAACTCCGTTTTGTTGCTGTGGCTGAACCCGACCCGGTCCGACGGGCGCGTTTTGCTTCTGCCCACAATATTCCAATCGAGCGTCAGTTTTCCGGGTGGGAAGAACTTCTAGACCGCCCCCCGCTTGGTGAGGCGGCTTTGGTTTGTACGCAAGACTGGCAGCACACCGCTCCGGCATTGGCAGCCATGCGGGCCGGGTACCATGTGCTTCTGGAAAAACCGATGGCTCCCACCGAAAAGGAATGCCGGACCTTGGTCAAGACCAGCGAGGAGACGGGTCAACAACTGCATATCTGTCATGTGCTGCGCTACACCGCCCACGGGAAAAAGTTGTCCGAAATCCTGCACTCTGGTCAATTGGGCGAGATCGTGGATATCGATCACCGCGAGAATGTGAGCTGGTGGCACATGGCCCATAGTTTTGTGCGCGGTGCCTGGCGCAACGCCGACCAGTCCAATCCGATGATCCTGGCCAAGTGCTGCCACGACCTGGATTTTTTACCCTGGATCAGCGGACAGACCTGTGTGCGATTAAGCAGCACCGGCAGCCTGTTGGAATTCAAAGCCGACCATGCCCCAGCCGGAGCGCCAAAACGCTGCACGGATGGCTGCCCGGTTCAGGCATCCTGCATCTACTACGCTCCCTGGCTGTATATGGAGTTGGTCCCATTTTGGCGCAGTTTTGTAGCCACCGGACAAGGGCTGCCCGCAGCGCTTATTCGGACGTATCTCAAGTCTCCCCAATTGATCCGTGCCGCCTCAGCGGTTGTTCCGTTTTTACGCCAGGTTACCCAATATCGGGGTTGGCCGCTCGGAGTGTTGGCTGAAGACCCAACCCCCGAAAATATCTTGCACGCCCTTCAAACCGGGCCATACGGCCGCTGTGTTTACGCCTGTGATAATAATGTGGTCGACCACCAAGTGGTTATGATGGAATTCAGCGGTGGCGCCTCGGTTACCCTGACCATGCACGGTCATTCGCACATCGAATACCGCTCCACAAAAGTGGAGGGTACCCGCGGCCGTTTGATGGCCGAACTGGGTAACGGCGGCGCCTGGATAACGGTGGATGACCACCGCAGCGGTAAACGGCAGCGCTTCAACACCAGCGGTCCGACCGGTGAGGGTCATGGGGGTGGGGATGCCGAACTGATGGCAGGTTTCGTCGCCAGCGTCCGCGGCCAGGCTGCTCCGCTCACCCCAGCCCGCGAAAGTCTGGCCAGTCATTTATTGGCGTTTGCCGCCGAAACCTCACGCCTCAAACACTCGGTGGTTGAGACAAGTGATTTCTTTCCGGGAAAACCAGCATGAACACAAAACCCGCCTCTCTCTCTCGGTATGCGGTCTACATATTATTGAGCCTGGTCTTCTCGGTGGGTTTTTCTGCTTGTGATACCGAAGGGACTGCACCTACGCAGACATACCCCACCACAACCCCTAATCCGAATATTCAGGTCTACTTCACTGCACCCGGTTCTGAGCAGGGGTTATCGACGCTGCTTGTCGAGGCGATCGATGACGCTCAGTACAGCATCGATGTGGCGATGTATAACTTTTCGATGGATGATGTGGGCGATGCATTGATCCGCGCCTACCGCCGCGGTGTGCAAGTG
>DATMYN010000087.1:0-3285 GCA_035560875.1 Longilinea sp.
TCTTTTAACCGCGCAAGAACGGAAAAGGTAAACTCCGGCGGATATGCTATAACAGAAGCATGGAAACGCGTCCCATGATGTCTCGCCCACAAACTGTGGAAGAATACCGGGAAATGATCAACCTGGTACTCACCTATATCCTGGCGTACCTGGATGAACCATTAGGGCTGGATGAGTTGGCGGCTGTTGCTGGGTTCTCGCCCTTTCACTTTCACCGTATCTTTGCTGCTTTCACCGGAGAACCCCTGGGCAGCTACATCCGCCGTATGCGGCTTGAACGTGCCCGCCGGTTGTTATCCGAAACCGATGCGAGCGTTACCCAGGCAGCCATCTCAGCCGGATTCGAAACCCCGGCTGCCTTCAGCCGGGCTTTCCGCCAGCAATACGGAGTACCCCCTTCTCAGGCTGCCCTTACCAGCCTGAAGCCGGGTTACCGTAAGATCAGTCGTGTAAAACAAACAAGGAGTACGATCATGGAACCCGAGATCAGAACCTATCCCGACCGGCAGGTCATAACCGTCCTGCGCCGCGGGTTGATAGATGGGAACTTCAATGAAGCCGCCAACCAATCCTTTGCCGTATTGGAACGTTATGTAAAGTTAAATCGGTTGGAAAAGAATATCACCGTTTGCCTGGGGATCACCCCGGACGATGTATCCACAGTACCACTGCGCGAGCAGCGCTACTATGCCGGCTTTATTTTGAAACCGGGCACAAGTGCGACTCCCATGGGTGAGGTGGAAGTGCGCACCTTCCCGGCCGGTCGGTACGCTGTTTTCCAGCATAAGGGACCATACGAAACCCTGTACCTTACCTGGCAGGCCATCTATCACGATTGGCTGCCCGCCAGCGGTTTGACCCTGCGGGATATCGATCCTTTTGAGGTCTACTTGAAAGATAAACATAAAGTAAAACCCGAAGACCTGGTCACAGAGATCGAAGTCGCTATCGAGTAAAACGAAAGATCACTCAACCAACAGACCGGCTGAACGCCGGTCTGTTATTTTAACCGCTCGAAATGAAAGCAAATCCTGAAGATAATATGGTGAAATTGCCTCTGAATGAATTGATTTTGCGGCTATCAATTGGTTAACAGGTTATTGACACCATTAAAAATGTTCGAATTCTCCGGTATACTTAACCAAGGAGATCTATGGCAAAGCGTCGCACCCTGGCTGCATCCTTAGTACTGGCCTTGCTGATCACATTGACCATCTGGGCGCCAACCTTCTCACAAAGTTGGTCGAACCAGATCTATGTACCTCTGGTTCACGGTAACCCCACGCCTACACCCTCGCCATTTTCTCATTATTCCACCAGCTATTACGTCAACCCCCTTATCTATGACCCGGCCGTTTTAAGGGCCTTGGGATATAACCTTTGTGTTGCCCAACGTGATGAAGCCGGATCGCAGGATGATCTGGTTATTCTCGATTTCGGCCAGCCGTACGGCGATAGCGAAAATCGCCCGATCGTACTTATGTTCGGCACATTAGCCGAAATAACCATGGCTCAGGTGGAAGAAGGGTTAAGGCAGTACGTACTGGGATATTATTCCTGTACCGGCGCAGATACCACCTCCGAAGTGACCATTGGAGCCGGAGTGAATAATTACGGTTCATGGCTGCGGGAAAGTTATAATGCCATCAACAGCGGGTATGATTGGGGGGTCATGCTGCTTAATGTATACAACTGGATGCGGACCAATGGCTATATGAACCGCGCCTCCGTGTACGGCGCCATCGATCTTGAATTGCCCTGGAACACATACAGCGCCATGAATGATTGGCTCTTCGGGTATATGGATGCCGTTGACCGTATGATCCCCCTATTGGATTTTGGCGATTGCAACGGCTGCAACACCACCCCGGCTAACGGCTGGACCATCAGCCAGGTCTGGCAGATCAAGTGGGGTAACGCGGTCGTTTGGCCGGTACCCGAGATCTACAACATCTACGGCGCTAATGCCCGTCAATGGGCCGGTCTTAGCGATTACAGTGTCGCCAATTATAGTATGCCGCTTTTATTCGATTCGTTGATGACCCAAATGCAAGCCTGCCAGCAAGCCGGCGGCTGCACTGGGGTCGATAATACCCCAGAGGAAGGCTATGACCAACTTCTCGGAGCGATCAATGATGACCCGCTCACCACTCAAGACCGCATCCCCTGGGTAACCGACATCCGTTGGTACCGGTAGTAAGGTAAAGAAATGACAGAACCAACTTTTCATTTTCCCATAGGACGGCGCGGCGCGGCGGTGATCATCATTGCCGTGTCGATAACCTTGCTTCTGTCGATCAAGATCATCGCCTGGGTGACCGCCCAACCAGCTTCGCCCGAATCAATCCTGTACCAAAGCGGTTATGATGGCCGCGCCTGGCAGATCGCCAACCTGATGCGCCTGCAGCAGACCCCGATGGGAGCTACTGCCCAGGCAATTATTTCCGATAAATTGTATGGGCTGCAGCTTTGGGAAGCCGGACAAAATGCCGCCGGTGGGCTGGCACAGCCGCCGGTAACCGATCCCTGCATCGGTTGGCCTACCCCCATGCCGCGCGATTTTAGCCTTTTACCCAGCGGTATCTTTCGCGGTTTCCTGTCTCCCTTCTCTGCTGATGAGGTTACCATCACCACCCAGTGGCAGGGCATGCTGGGTGAACTGTGGTTACAGGTGTTTGCCGGCGCTTTGGTCAGCGACCCGACCCAAGGTATCGTCATTGTAGCCGTCCCCGACAGCCCGGATGGAGGCATATTCCTCTCCCCAACCTTGAGTGGCAGTTTGACCATTGTCGAGGATCTTGGGAATGGGCTGCTGCGGTTGACGGATGAACAGGATGTTGATATTTATTTCGACACCCTGTCCTTGCAATTCTCCGCATCTCCACAAATTACACCTTCACCGTTCACCTTTGCCCCAACCTATACCCCCACCGCTGGGCCTTGCCCGTAATATTTTCAGTGGATTACTTACGCGTCATAGGCTTCCAACGCGGCTGGTAATGCCTGAATAACAATATTTCCGGCAGCCGGCAGGCCGATCAGAATGGCGCTGATCACTTCTTCGCGGCTAGCCCCGGCTTGTTTGGCTGATTTTACGTGGAAGGGAATCCCGCTTTCCAGGCGCATGACAGCCAGCACCGATAGATAAGCTAAAGCAGATGTTTTCGGGTCGAGGGCAGAAGCAGAAGCCATACCCTGAACCATGCTCCCCCAAGCCTGGGCGTGTTGAGGGGCTTGCTCAGCAAAGGTCTTGAAGGCATTACTTACCAGTGAGGAATTCTTATC
>DATMYN010000088.1:0-4150 GCA_035560875.1 Longilinea sp.
CCATAATTTAATCCATTCGTGTAGAATAATGGGCTTGAGCACCCACTCAAAGAAAAAACTAGGTGGCAAAGCCCGGTAGTTGCAGAGCGGATCCCTCAAATCTATTTGACGGGATCCTAATCGATCACATCATAAATTCCGGCACTACTATTCAATTGTTGTTTGGTTTTGGGAAGGCTGGGATGTATGTGATATCGCCCAAAAACAATAATTGGATAACGACAAATATTCAACCCATATTCATTATAGGTTATTACTGGAAACTATCAACAATTCGTACGATTTCATTTTTGTTTATGGTCGTAAAAATAAAAGGCTTCATCGAGTGTAGATGAAGCCTTTTGGATATGTGATTATTTTTCTTACGCTTGGCTTTGAATATAACTATCCACTAACTGTTCCAGCACGCTCAGTGGCACCGAACCGTTCTGTAAGACTACCCGGTGGAAGGCTTTCAAGTCAAAGTTGGCGCCCAACGCATCCATAGTCCGCTGACGCAATTCAAGGATCTTGAGAAAGCCAATATAGTAAGAGGTTGCCTGACCGGGCATAACCATGTAGCGCTCGCGTTCGGTTGGATAACCCAGCACCTGCGTCTGGTATTCGCTCACCTGGTCCCAGGTCCACTGCAAGGCATGCATACCGGTATCTGCCACCAGGCGCACAGCCCGCAGTAGTTCCATGTTCAACCGGCCCAGGTTGCCGATCGGGTTATTCTCATATACACCCAGTTCCCACATCAGACGTTCGGCGTATAGCGCCCAACCTTCCACAAAGCCGGTAAAGCCGAAGAATTTCCTTGCCACCGGTATATCCAACTCATTACATAAGGCAAGCTGCAGGTGATGGCCTGGGTAAGTCTCGTGGAAGGCGATGGAGGCAATGTTATAGCGCGGGATGGTCCAGCTTGTCGCCGCGTAGAAATATCCCGGGCGCGAGCCGTCTAGGGGGGCGGGCGAGAGGAAGTTTCCCTGCTCGCCGCCGATCACTTCCACCGGTGTGGTGGGGATAAGATCGAAGGTGCGCTCAAGGTACGAGTAACCCACATCGATGGCATCTTGGAAAGCTGCTACGGCCGCCGCGCCGGATACATCCCCGCCGTCCTCATATAAACGGTTCATCGATGTCTGCATATCATCATCGGCGGGGTAACCCAGTGCATCGAATTCGGCGCGCATCTCGGCCGCAACCCGTTCGGCATTCTCCAGCCCCAGGTTGTGGATCTCTTCGGCGGTCAATTCGGTGGTGGTGTTTCGCCGTAAGCACTGTGCATAGTACTCCAACCCGTTGGGGAACTGCCATACGCCGATATCGGTCGGGGCGGTCGCTTGCAGGGAAGTAAAATGGTCGATCAGTCTTTGGTAAGCCGGGACTACCGATTCGGCGGCTGTGGTCTGCATTTGGCTGACCATCGTATCGATATCTTCCCCGGTCAATTCAGGGATCTGGCTGATCCGGTCTTCAAAGACGTAAGTGTAAATAACATCATCCCGACTGCCCGTGATCACATCTCGTAGGCTCTGGATGGCATCCGGCATTACGCGGCGGGGCAATACCACCCCCAATTCTTCACGGTAACCCAAACTGACCAATAGCTGGTCCCATTTGGTTGCCAATTGGGAAAAACAGGCCAGGTAATCTTCGGCATCCTGACGGGTGGATAAGGGGTGGAGATCGGTGAACAAGGCAAAGATGTTATAGGAAATGCAGTTGACCATGGGGTTGACGGGATAGTCATGATAGACGAACGGTTGTTGACGCACACAGTCGTCGAAAGCCCAGCCGTAAATCAGAGTGGTTATGGCTTGATCCGGGGTCAGTGTGTTGGTATCGAACCCGTTCAGCAATTCCAAAATGCCGGCTTCCAAAGCCTGGGTTTGGCGGATGAACTCATCCGTGAGGTCGGTTAACTGGTCGTTGCGCATGCCGCAATAACCGGCCAACCCGCCGATGGTCATCATTTCCGGGTCACGCAGCACCCAGGTCCGGAAGGATTCATCGATGAAGGTGTCGAAATCCAACCCGCGCAGCCTGGCTAGCAGATCGGCAGCCGGGGTGGGGGTGGTGGACGGTTGGACGCCGGCGGTAGCTTCAGCAGTGGCTGCCGTGCTCCCGGCATTGCAGGCGGAGATGAGTGAGGTGGCGGCTGCCGCGCCGCCGGCAAGCAGAATGTGGTACAGGAATTTCCGGCGCGAAAGAGGCGAAAGATCAAAATAAGAATGTACAGCCATCTTGCATCTCCTTGTAAGACTTGAACCGTTTTATTTTTTATACTTCTAGCATAGTCAAGTTACATAAATTCGCATCAGCCGTTCATACAATCTTTCAGGTCATCGGGAGGCTTGCTTATTCAGATCACACCCTCGATGTATGTATCCACCAATTGCTCCAGCACGGATAGCGGTACTGCCCCGTTCTGCAGCACTACCCGGTGAAAGGCTTTCAAGTCAAAATTGGTGCCCAGAGCATCCATGGTACGCTGGCGCAATTCCAAGATCTTCATGAAGCCGATATAGTAGGAAGTGGCTTGACCCGGCATAACCATGTAGCGCTTTCGCTCAGCCGGAGATCCCAGGGTTTGGGTTTGGTAATCGCTTACCTCGTCCCATGTCCACCGCAAGGCATGTATACCCGTATCGGCTACCAGCCTTACCGAGCGCAAGAGCTCCAGGTTTAAACGACCCAGGTTGCTGATGGTATCGTTGTCGTAGACGCCCAACTCCCACATCAACCGCTCTGCATACAACGCCCAGCCTTCGATGAACCCCATGAATCCTAAACTTTTTCGTGCCACGGGAATATCCATTTCGACAGCCAGGGCTGTCTGCAGATGATGACCGGGGACGGTCTCATGGAATGCCGTGGAGGCAATACCGTAGCGTGGGATCGGCCAGGTGGTAGCGGCGTAGAAGTAAGCGGGACGCGATCCGTCAACCGTTGCTCCGATGAGAAAATTCCCCTGTTCGCCGCCGATCACTTCGAGTGGGGTGGTGGGTATAAGGTCGAACGCCCGATCGAGGTAGGAAAAACCCACATCAATGGCATCCTGAAAAGCCTGTACCGCCGCCTGCCCGGATATCTCGCCGCCGTCATTGGTCAACCGCTCCATTAGGGTTGGCATGTCCTCATCAGCGGGATACCCAAGCTTGTCAAATTCGGTGCGCATTTCAGCCAATATTCGTTGGGTTTGTTCAAGTCCTACATTATGGATCTCTTCCGCTGTCATCTCCGTAGAGGTGTTGCGCCGCAGGCATTGGGCATAATAATCCAACCCATTCGGGAACTGCCATACCCCGATATCGGTCGGGGCGGTCGGTTCAATGGCGTTGAAATGGTCGATCAGTTCCTCATAAGCCGGGACGACCGTTTCGGAGGCGATGCTTTCCATTTGGCTGACCATACCGTTGATGTCCTCCGAGGTCAGTTCGGGGATCTGGCTGATACGGTTTTCGAAAATTGAGGTATAGATGACGCCATTCCCACCCGGTTCGATCATATCCTGCAGGGTCTGGACAACATCAGGGATCACGATCTGTGGAAGGATGACCCCCAGTTCTTCGCGATAACCCAGGCTGACAAGTAATTGATCCCATTTAGTAGATAATTGAGAAAAACGGGAAAGATAATCCTCTGCATCCTGGCGGGTGCCCAGGGGTTGGATATCGGTAAACAGAGCGTAGATGTTATACGTAACGCAGTTGACCATGTGGGTCACGGGGTAATCGTGGTAAACGAAAGGCTGCTGGCGTACCAGGTCATCGAACTGCCATGCGTATACGAGGGAGGTGATGGCTTGATCGGTTGTCAGAGTTCCGGGATCATACCCATTCAGCAGTTCTAGGATCCCCCTTTCCAGCGCTTGGGTCTCACGGATATAGGCATCGCTAAGATCGGTGAGTTGATCGTTGCGTACTCCGCAATAACCGGCCAACCCGCCGAAGGTCATGATCTCCGGGTCGCGCAGGGTCCATACCCGGAAGGATTCATCGATGAAGGCGTCAAAACCCAACCCTTGCAGCCCGGCCAGCAGGTCAACTGCCTGGGTGGGTGTGGTACTTGGCTGGAAGGTGGGTTGAATAGTAGGGGAAGGTTCTAAGGTGGCGGTTGGTGTTCCGGCGCCGCAGGCCGATAAAATGGATGAGGCTGCAGC
>DATMYN010000089.1:0-3488 GCA_035560875.1 Longilinea sp.
ATAATAACACTGTCTTTTGTCACCGTTGGAAGAAAGCCTGCTCAGTTTTTAGACCGGCCTCGATCTGCGGAGCGACAATCATATTAACCTGCGAATTAAAAATTCGCGACCAAAAAAAGAGGAACTGTATGAATATCTATGTGGGAAATTTGCCTTTTTCCGCAACCGAGACCGATGTGCGCGATATGTTTGCTCCCTTCGGCGCGGTAACATCCGTCACCCTGATCAAAGATAAATTCACTGGTCAGCCGCGTGGCTTTGGTTTTGTTGAAATGGCGGATGCTGGCGAAGCGCAAAAGGCTATCGCGGGTCTCAACGGCAAGGACATGAAAGGCCGTGCCCTGGTCGTAAACGAGGCTCGTCCCCGCGAAGAACGCCCCAGCAATGGTGGCGGTGGTGGTCGTCGCCCCGGTGGCGGTGGCTTCTCCAATGATCGCCGTGGCTCATCTTCCGGTGGTGGACGCCGCAGCAACGAGTGGTAATCCACTCATGGTTTCCCGGCAGGTTTGCCTGTTAGGAAACACCAACTAAGACAAAGAATTTTCATCGACAAAAACAGGGACGCCCAAACAGGCGTCCCTGTTACTTTTAACCCCCACCCATCTTGAATGAGAGCGTATCTGTTATAATCGGCCGCATGAATTACTATATCTGGACTGAAGGCTGCCAGATGAATTACTCTGATTCGCAGCGTGTATCCGCCGCCCTGGAACGGCTGGGGTATTTATCTACCCAAGACCCTTCCCTGGCGGATATTATTGTCTTAAATACATGTGTCGTCCGGCAAAGCGCTGAAGATAAAGCCTTTGGGCGGTTGCAGTCATTACGTCCCATCAAACAGAAACGACCCGAGGTCGTGGTGAACTTGATGGGCTGTTTGGTGGGTATGAAGGATAACCCGCGGCTGCGGGAACGTTTTCCGTATGTGGATGTTTTCTCAGCCCCCTCCGACCCCACTCCGCTTTTGGATTATTTACAACATCAAGACGGTAGACAGGTGGAAGTAGAACACACAGCCACACGCTTTGCGTGGATGGATGGCGATCTGCCCATCCCGGAATCCCAGGTGGGGGAGCAGGTGATCGCCTTTGTACCGGTAGTGCTGGGTTGTTCGCACGCCTGTACTTACTGTATCATCCCCTATCGCCGCGGCGGAGAGCGCAGCCGTCCACCTGCGGATATCATCGCCGAGGTAGAGAAATTGGCTCAGCGCGGGGTAAAGGAAGTAACCTTGCTTGGGCAAATTGTGGACCGCTACGGCAAGGATGATCCCTCTTACCCGACTCTGGCAGGTTTATTACACCGCTTGAACGATGTGAATGGGCTGGAACGCATCCGCTTCTTAACTTCTCACCCAAGTTGGATGACCGACGAGTTACTGGATGCCATTGTGGAACTACCAAAAGTAATGCCGCACATTGAGGTTCCCGTACAAGCCGGAGATGATGATGTATTGACCAATATGCGCCGCGGTTACACAGCCGATGATTACCGCCGGTTGGTCGATAAGATCCGCATGCGTATACCTGGCGTTTCGATCGCCACAGATGTTATTGTAGGTTTCCCGGGTGAAACGGCCGAACAGTTCCAACACACCTATGATCTGCTGGCAGACTTAAAATTGGATGTGGCTCACCTTGCCCGCTATTCCCCCCGCAGTGGCACCGTCTCAGCCCGGCGGATGGATGATGATGTACCGTCTGAAGAAAAATGGCGCCGCTTCCGTTTGCTGGAAGAATTGCAGACCGGGATTGTAACTGAGATCCACCAAAGCTATGTCGGCAAACAGGTGGAAGTTTTATTCGAAGATCAAGTCAAAGGCCGCTGGCGCGGACGGACACCTACCAATAAGCTGGTCTTTGTTGAATCACAAGATCCGCTGCGGGGTGAATTACGTACCATACGAATCCAACGTGCTGGAGCCTGGTCGATGAACGGGGAAGTTATATCCTGAGGGCGGAGAAAACCATGTATAAAAGAGAATCTTCACCGGCAGGCAGGATCATTATCGGGATCATCATCACCGGGGTTGTTATCGGGCTGGCAGGTTATTATTTATTCCTGCGCAGGCCGGGTATGGCTTCCCGGAATGTCAGGGTAAGTTCATGGATCCATCATCCCGAGACACACAGCGAATGGGCTATTACCGCCGGTGAACGCTGCACCGATGCGCCTTTTCTGCTGCCTACCAATGGATTTATTGGATATCTGTGGGACGATTCTTTTCGGATCGGTACCCGTCACCAAGGTATTGATATCTTTGCCGGGACGGACATCGGTATTACTCCCGTTTATGCAGCCTATGACGGTTACCTGACCCGCCAATCGGATTGGGTATCAACCGTTATCATCCGCATTCCCTCAGATCCTTTAATGCCGGGCCGCCAAATTTGGATGTATTATACTCATATGGCCGATCCTGACGGCAACTCCTTTATCTCCGATCAATTTCCACCCGGAACAAGCGAGATGTTTGTTACTGCCGGCACACTTTTAGGGTATCAGGGAAATTACTCCGGTTCACCGGATAACCCGGTGGGGGTGCACCTACACTTTTCCATAATAAGAGATGATGGTACAGGCCGTTATCTGAATGAGCTTCAAATCACAAACACCATAGATCCCAGTCCTTATTTCGGATTACCTCTTAATGGTATTGAAAACACAGGAGAGATCCCGGTATGCCCACTCAACCCTTAACAATTGATGATCTAGAGACCGGTCTGCAAGCACTGGATATCGACGTCAGCACTCCGGTAATTTTCCATGCGTCATTAAATTCCTTCGGGCCGATCGACGGACAGGTGGAAACAATGGTCATGGCATTGACGGGTATGTTCAATGCCTGGATGATCCCTGCTTTTACCTATAAAACAATGATCATCCCCGAATGCGGACCTGACCATAATGGGATCACATACGGCAGCGGGAAAGATCTTAACCGGATGGCCGAGTTCTTCTCCGCCGATATGGAAGTGGATAAAACCATCGGCATCACTGCCGAATACTTGAGGAAATCCCCCCAAGTGATGCGCTCAATGCATCCTATCCTGTCTTTTTGCGGTTTTGGGGTGGAAGATGGGTTGGAAAAGCAGACATTAAACGAACCCTTGGCACCGATCGGTTGGTTATTTGAACAATCCGGTTGTGTGATCCTCTTGGGAGTTGACCATACTTCGAATACCAGCATCCATTATGCGGAAAAGATGGCCGGGCGGAAACAGTATATCCGTTGGGCGCTTACCCTGGATGGGATCCTTCCTTGCCCTAATTTTCCCGGTTGTTCAGAGGGCTTCAATCAAGCCGAAAGACTCCTTATGCCGTTCAGCCGGCAGGTAAAAATCGGTAAAGCCCAAGTAACGGCTATACCGATCAAAGCATTGGTTGAGACCGTAGCTAATATGATCAAGCAAACCCCCGGCTTTCTGCTTTGTGATAACCCAACCTGTGAGCGCTGCAAGGAGTTTAGATAGTTTATGCTATACTTT
>DATMYN010000090.1:0-3996 GCA_035560875.1 Longilinea sp.
ACCCAAGTTCCGTAATACCAGGTAATACTCCGGTGCAATCACCAAAATGAATAATGCCGGAAAGAATTCCATTTGGCCGTAAATCAACCGGATCCCGATCTCGACTGCCAAAACAGCGGTGGAGATGGTTGCCAGTAGTTCCAGCGCCAGGGCAGACAGGAAAGTGACTTGCAGCACCTTCATGGTCACCAACCGGTACTGTTCGCTTACCTCACCGATCCGTTGGGCGCGCGCCTCGGCCTGTCCCAGGCGTTTAAGGGTGGTCAACCCCTGCAGCGTGTCTAGAAAATAAGCGCTCAAGCGGCTCATGGTCTGGTATTGCTGGCGGGTCACCGCCTCCGAAGCCTTACCGATCAAGACCATGAATAAAGGGATTAATGGAGCGGTTACCAACAACACCACCCCGGAAAGGGTATCCAACGGAAAGACCACCAGCAGGATAACCAAAGGCAGGATGCCAGCCAGGATCAGTTGGGGAAGGTATTGGCTGAAATAGGCTTCCAAAGCTTCGACCCCCTGGGTAAGCGTGTTGGAAAGCTCTCCAAGAGACTGCCCGCCAACATACCCCGGTCCAAGCCGGAAGACTTTTTCCATCAATAGCTGGCGCAGGCTGGTTTTTACGCGCACCGAGGTGGCGGCTGCGCTGACCTCATTCCCCCACACCGTTAACGCCCGACCAAGGATGACCACCGCCAGAAACATGAATTGGGAGGAAACCTGCTGCAGGGTTAACCCATGCAGAAAGACCTTATCGATGATCTGAGCCAGGAGATAGGCTTGCACCAGCACCAACCCACCGCCCACCACAGCCGTTAAGCCGGTTAAACCCAGGGATAACCGGGATTGGCTCGCTAATCGCATTAATCGGCCGTTGGTGTTCATCAAGGTTGATTTTCACCTGACCCGATGGGGAAGTCAAGAAGATGTAAGCTGTTAAATCGATCTTTGGGTGATCAATAAGAAAGACCTCCTTAGTGTATTCAGAAGGTCTTTCATCTGTCTATTCAGTACAGGCTATTTTTTCTTCAACCCATTCAACAGTCCAGTAACATCCTGCAAACACGCCTGGAACAATTCATCCATGATCTCATCGCTGACCTGGTAATGCCCGCCAAACACACCGTCGCCGTAGGCTTCTTTTGCCTTGTCCGCCGAGAGGATGCCGGCCGGTTTCACCTCGGGTTTTTCACCTTTAGGCAAATCGCACACCCGCGTAAAGGGAAAGGCCTCCATCCACGAGGCATGCTGCGGGATCAGGTTATATTTCTTGGCCAGCTCGCTGACACAAGGGGAGAGCCACCAGGAGTACCAATCCATTCGCAGGTCGGGCATCTCGTTGGCTAACTCCACCAACCGGCTGCGGGCGGGTTGGTTACCGCCGTGACCGTTGAGGAACAGCAACCCGCGAAAACCCTGCCGGTACACAGAACGGGTCAGATCCTCGACCACATCCATAAAGACGCTTGTCCGCAGGGTGATGGACCCGCTGTAACCGATCAGCCCGGGCGTGATGCCATAATTCAGAACCGGGGCAACCAGCACACCGCTGAGCTTGCTGGCGGCATCGGCCAGGGCGGCCGGTATCCGGCTGTCGGTTAACAAACTCAGGTAGCCATGTTCTTCACACGACCCAAGCACAAAGATCAGGCGGTCTTCGTGCTGCAGATACTTTTCCACATCCATCCAATTCAGGTCCTCGATGCGCATACAACTCTCCATTTGATCAATGGGTATGATTTACTAAATCCGATATGAGGATATTATCAAACCAGTAAAAAAGCAAGCTGGCGATAATGGATCGCCAGCTTGGACATCAATAAATTGGATTTAGGGGGTTCTCACCGTGTAAATGGAACTCAAAACAACTTCATTGCCCGCTGCGACATTATGGTAATAACATTGCCCTGAACTGGCAACGCACCAGATATTCCAACCGTCATACAATTGTAACGTCTCGCCCGAGACCGTTTGTACATACACCTGGATATTGTCATTCTTTACATTAGAAAGTCCAACCCGGCTTCCATTGGGGTTCCAAGCAATCCCTTCCACAAGTCCCGTCCAGTCCGATGCAGTCAATCCAAGGTCAGTAAACCTGCGGGTTTGACCGCTGGATGGCCAACGCCCGTTGGCATTGTAGTAATCCAAGATACGTGTCAGGAAATCGGTGGCGATCGTTTCGATGGCGGTATAAGTCACCGGTGTGATCCCGGTACCGCCTCCGCTTGAACTCGTGGTAGGCGTAATCGTCGGTGTTTGTGTCGGTAATTCCGGAGTGATCGTGCCGGTAATTTCCGGTGTAGGCGTTTCGCTGCCACTGGGTGTTGGGGTGATGGTGATAGTCAGTGTAGTCTGCGGTGTGGTCTGGGTTGGCATCGAAAACATATCTTCAAATATTTTGGCCAGGGAATCTCCAAATATGGCCAGGATGGAAATTACGATCAAGGCAATGAAGCCGATGATGAAGGCATAATCTGATAATGCTTGACCCGATGCTGTCCTTCTCATTTTATAGTTCATGGCGTCACCAGCACAGTCCCCAAACCAGTGGCTTCACCGGATTGGATTTGAATGCTTTCCTGCCAGAGTAAAGCACCCTCATGGTAGACTTCACCGGTGTACGTTCCAGGGGGTAAAGTCGCAAAGAAGAAACAACCATCCTGGTCGAGGATCTTCATTTGATCTCCGACCTGGAAGGAACCGGTGATACTGATCCCATCGGGATCAAGGAAACAACCATCCAACCCGCCCGGTGCAGGTTGAACGCTGAATGTTTTAACGGCTAAGGCAATGGCGATAATGAAGAAAGCCACCGATAATGGCCAGCTTAGGTAGGGAGGAAGGAGCCTTTTCCGTTTTCCGCCTAACCCGGCTTCGGGTAAGTCTTTCATCAGGTCAGGCGAAGAAAAACCTGGGCTTTTTTCCATATTAATTTTTTCTCCTACTTCATTGTAGGCACATCTGAGCCAAAGAACAATACAGTAAAACCCGCGCCTTAGACAGCGCGGGTTTGTTTTTTAGACGACGATATTGACCAATCGTCCAGGCACATACACCACCTGGCGGGGAGTTTTACCCTCCATGAATTTCTGCGCCCCTTCCGTAGCCAGGGCAGCCGCTTTGGCATCATCCGCCGTTACAGTGGGTACCACTTCGATGTGGTCACGCAGCTTGCCGTTCACTTGTACGGCCAGGGTGATCAGGTCTTCTTTAGCCGCTTCCTCATCCACTGCCGGCCAGGGCTGCTGGTGGATCGAATAAGGATAGCCCAAACCTGCCCAAATTTCCTCACTGACGTGCGGGCAGACCGGCGCCATCATGCGCAGGTAAATGCTTACGGCTTCCTTCCAGGCCGGTGAACCCCACGCCCCGGCGGTTTTGGCTTTATTCATCTCATTCAGCAGTTCCATAAGACCGCTTACGATGGTGTTGAATTGGAACTCACGGAAGTCACGTGTGACCGACTTCAAGGTCTGGTGGACCTTACGGCGTAAACTGCGGATAACGTCCTCAGATACCGGCCGCGAAGGTTCATCCTCCTGCAGGATCGTCCAGGTGCGGCGGATCCAACGGTTGACGCCGTCGATGCCGCCCGGGCTCCAGGGCGCCCCCTGCTCCCAACGCGCAAAGAACATCAAGAACGCCCTTACCGTATCGGCGCCGTTGGTAGCCACCAATCCATCCGGCGGGACGACATTGCCGCGGCTTTTGGACATCTTCTCATGGTCCTCGCCCAGCACCATACCCTGGTTGCGCAGTTGGATCATGGGTTCATCGCCTTTGACGATGCCCATGTCACGGGCTGCCTTGTGGAAGAAACGGGTGTAGATGAGATGCATATTGGCATGCTCGGAACCGCCCGTGTAGGTATCCACCGGCATCCAATAATCGTATTCCTTGGGGTCAAAGGGACCCTGATCGTAATGCGGGCTCAGGTAGCGCAGGTGGTACCACGAGCTGCACATAAAGGTATCCATCGTATCGGTTTCGCGTTCA
>DATMYN010000091.1:0-3321 GCA_035560875.1 Longilinea sp.
GGCAGAGAGAACCTCATTACAGGATAGGTGGAAAAATGAGAAGTTAATGGGCGGCTAGCTTACGCAGCAGCTTCAGCACTTCCCCTTCCGTTAAAGGTGGGTAGTATAGGAATCCTTGAGCCAGATCACAATTCAAGGCGATCAACGCTTCTTCTTGAACCGCTGTCTCCACGCCCTCGGCCACTGTACCGGCTCCTAATTGGTGGGTAAGGGTAATGATGCTGTTTACGATCTTGGTATTCAGGTTGTCAGATCCCAAGTTGTGGATAAACCCGCGGTCGATCTTAATATAATCGATCGGGAATAGTTCAAGGTAGGAAAGTGAAGAATAGCCGGTGCCAAAATCATCCACAGCCAGGTGGACCCCCAGATCGCGGATGTCGTGCAAGATCGCCGCGGCTGCATCAGGCTGCTCGATGAGCGCCGATTCGGTCATTTCTAAAGAAAGGTTCTCGGCTAAAATCCCGCTTTTATCCAATGCAATCCGTATGTGTTCCACCAGATCGTTACGCGAAAAATGCTTACCCGAGATATTTACAGCCATGACTATTTTTTCGTAAAGATCAAAGCGCCGTATCCATTCACCCAGGCAGCGGGTTGATTCGGAGATCACCCATTCACCGATCTGAATGATCAAGCCGGTCTCTTCTGCCAACCCAATGAAATCATCCGGTTCGATCATCCCCCGCTGCGGATGCTGCCAGCGCAGGAGGGCTTCAAAACCGGCCAGTTCATGACCCCTGAGGGAAAAGATCGGTTGGTATAACAGCTTGAATTGGCCCTTCTCCACTGCTTCGTTCAGGCCGCGCTGCAGGTCGATGTGTTTCATCGCCTGTTCCTGCAGGTCCGGATCAAAGATCTCAAAGCGGGCTTTGCCCAGCATTTTCGCCCGCAGTAAGGCAATATCCGCATCGCGCAAGATCTCATCGCGTGTGTAATCTCCGGCTTTGCCCACCGCAATTCCAATCGAAGCTGTCAGGAAAATGCGGTTCGAATCATTATTAAAGGGAAGCTTGAATTCATTTAGGATACGGTTGGCTACCTGGATCACATCCAGCGAATCGTGAATATCTTCGACGACAACCAGGAACTCATCGCCGCTCATGCGGGCGACCGTATCGGCCGGACGCAGGCAGATGCGTAACCGGCGGGCAACTTCCTTTAGGATGATATCGCCAACGCTGTGCCCCAGGCTGTCATTCACCAATTTGAAGCGGTCAACATCGATCATCATGACCGCGAAACCGGGAATTTTGTGCCGGGGGCTCGCATTGAGAATGTGCTGTAAACGGTCCATCGCCAGGGTTTGGTTGGGCAGACCGGTCAGCGCGTCGTGCAGAGCGCCGTGGCGTAACTCCTCCTCGACCTGTTTGCGGAAGGTGATATCCGTGATCGAACCAGCCATCCGAACGGGCTTGTCGTCTTCACCCCGTTCAGCTGCCCCGCGGAACAGGTACCAGTGGTAGGTACCATCCTTATGCAGCAGGCGGAACTCACACATTAACGTCGAACTGTGGCCGTCTAAATAGGCTTTGAAGTAAGCCCGCAATGTCGGCCGGTCATCCGGATGGAAAAAGACCACCAATTTTTCTTTATTCGGGGTAATCTCACCTTCCGAGTACCCGGTGATCTCGTACACCCGCGGTGAAAAGAAGAATTGGTCGTGCACAACATCCCACTCCCACAAGCCGTCATTGACCCCTTGCATGGTCAACTGAAACCGCTCCTGGCTGGCGTGTAAGGCGCCGGTTGAAGTCTCCAGGTTGCTCAGCATGTTGTTGATGGTCTCGGTTAAGACGGAAACCTCATCCGCCCCCTTTACCGGAACACGGGTGGAAAGATCGGCGGTATCTGACACGATCGACAGTTTATTGCCTACCTGGCTTAACCTGCGTAAGATCCGCCGGTCGATGAAGAACCCGATCACGATCCATAAAGTCAAAGCCCCGAGACCCATCACCACCAGAAAAAAGAAAATATTGTAGACATTCTTACGGTTGTATTGTTGGTCAAGAGAACGCAACTCGATCACCGCGATGGGCGAATTATCCTCATCGGTAAACAGGTCATATTCTACCGAACCGGCGTTTTCAGCCGGAAGGTCTTGGGGGTGCTCAAGGTCAAGTTCACCCGTAGTGTCATCGTAATTCAAATGGTCCAACGGCCAAAGATGTACCTCATACCGTCCGCCTAACTCAGACTCCATTAAAGTGGTTTCGTCTATGAACTGCACAACCACCAATATTCCGCATGCAGGCCCGCTGTTATTGTCATGCAAGATCGGGACAGCAGATACACTCGCCAGGCCATGTCTATCCAGATAGACCGGCGTGGTTTCATCATATCCCATCCTGGCCGGCAGCACCTGCCGGGCGGCGGCATCCATCACTTGCTGCAGGGCTTCGTCCATTTCCAGTCCATTACCGTTGGTCAGATCGTACCCCTGGGTGTAGATCAAATATCCGTCCAGGCCGTAGTAACCCACCCAATTGACCCGATTGGTTTGAAAGTTCTGAAGAGTAAGGTCCGTATCGACAAAAGACAGGTTGCTGCCCTGAACAAAACGGCAAGCTTCGCTGTTTTGAGCCCAATCGGAAGCTGCTTCGGCAGTATCCTGCCATTCCAATCTAAGCCGGCTTTGCACCCAATTCAGGTTTTGGTCCAGTTCTCTTGTCTCAAAGTCCTGATATGTATCCAGCAAAAGGAACTTACCTGCCAGTAATACCCCCACTGCAGATATAAAGAAAACAATTAAAAAAACAAGCGCCACCTGGCGGCGAAGGATCATAAGATTGAGTGGCTCCCTATTTAAACATGCAGGGGACATGCATAACGTATGTTCCCTGACTAGCTATGAAATAATATAGTAGATGATGTCGCGAAGAATGTCAAACGCTTGGGAGCGGTTAATCCGGTACCGCCGTGCGGATCACTTTCATCACGATCCCGCAGGCGGTCGGATCGATGCAGCGCACGAATTCGGTGGTCACCCCATCCGGGTCGATCTGCTTTTCAAAAGGGGTATCCTTATATTTCCACGGCAGGGTACCGCCGTTTTCCAGGGCGCGCACTACGCCGGTCAGGCTGTCCACCATCCACGGGCATAACTTACCCAGATCATCCGGGTAGCGGAATTTATCCCCCACCACATAGCCCTGGTCTCCGTTGGCGTAGTACATCCAGGCGCAGATGCCCTCTTTGATCAGGTCGGGGGGCGTGCCCTCCAAGACCGGTTTACCGCCCTTGCCCTGAAATATCTCAAATTCGATCTCATATTCGCGCATGCTGTGCCTCCAAGGATTTGGTTGGAATAATTATAAG
>DATMYN010000092.1:0-3763 GCA_035560875.1 Longilinea sp.
GTCCAAGCCGGTCGAAAAATAACCTTACACCCCTTCTGGTACAGATTGCTCGGAGAGAACACTCCGAGCAATTTTTATTTTTATGCCATAATGATTGTAACTTGCATTCCACTTACCAAAGGAGAGAAAACACAATGACTGCAACCGCACCGCACGAAAGTGTCTTGTCAAGAAAAAAGTCTTACTGGGTTTTTGGGATCATTGGTGGAATTTTACTACTGGCCGGTTCCGTGTTTGGGATAGATTGGATAAATTATTTCTACCAAACCGGTAGCATCTATCCAGCCATCGGAAAACCGGTCATTACTTTGTTGGCTTTTGTCATCGTTCTTTTAGTTGGCAAGAATTACATCGATAAACGTGATTGGTGGCTGCTTTTCCTGGCTTTTGCCTGCATGCTGCCCACCGATATTCTCATGAGCATCGTACCGCTCGATCCCAACCTGACGGTTGGCGGATTGGTTTTCATGATCGGGGGGGTATTATCCATCATCGCTCACCTTTTTCTCATCGTCCGGGTCGGTCGCGGTCTGCCCTACCTCAAGCATTTTTGGAAAGGCAACCTGCTCCAAAAGCTGTGGCTGCCAGTGGTGATCTACGGGTCTGCCGTCGCTGTCATGCTGATCCTTTGGCCCGATCTGGTGCGGGTCGGTCATGCCGTCATCGGTCCGATCTATACAGCTTTCTTCTGCACCACCATGTGGTTCTCCTGGGAAACCGTTCGACACAAATTGTATCCGACCCCTAATGCCTGGCTATGCGCAATTGCCGCCACCAGCTGGTACATAACCGAGATCCTGGGAGAGATCTACAACCTGGCGCTCGGTGATATCTCGAACATTATGTTCTGCCTGGTATGGGTTTTTTATGGGACCAATGTTGTCTTATGGGCTTTAAGCGGGTTCCGGTGGAATGAACATCATGAAGGCGCAAAACGCCACGCTTCAAAATAAGGCGATAACGTTACCGTCTCAGGATCTCGCTTTGAAAAAAGCGTTCTTGGAATTCGGTTAGCGCTTTGATCTGGTCATCGCTGTACTGTACCCCATCCGGTACGACAACCAGCTTATCATCGGCGTCATTCAAGCGATGGATCACGGCGATGCATCGACCGGTGTACTGTTCAAGCGGGTCAAATACCCCCAGGATATAGGCATCCAGTTCTTCGCCATCCTCCGCCAGGGTTCCGGGTACAAATCCATAATTGACTGGGTAAATAAAACCATGCTGCGGGTGAGCCGTGCCTAAGGGCCGGTCCACCTGCAGCGTAACGATTTGAGCCAGATACTCACGAGGATTATTGGGTGTCATTCCTGATGGGATGGATCACTAGCATCGGCACCCGACCGGCATACTCTTCCAACTGACTCCGCGAAGGACGCATCGGCAGCCCATCCTTACGCAGCATGAGACCGATCATTAATGGATGGCGTTTCAACCGGTAGGCTAAAAAATCAGCTATCCGGCTCGGATCTGTCACGGGTTCGGCAACCGCATCGAAGCTTAGTTTTTTCACGCGCACATGCACATGCGGATTGGCAAGGACGTTCCGGTACCAATCGCTTTTCGGTCCGTACCCGGCCCCCACACAAAAATCATCACCGATCTTTTCGTATTGCAACGGGGTCAGCCGTTTCAACCCGGACTTTCGCCCGGTGGTGGTCAGCAACAATATCATCCTGCCGATCAACGGACCTAACCCGCGCCGGTAAGCCATCACCGGCCCGGCCATATTCTTTGCTGGAGTACCCCAATCCTCTTGATCAGTCATGATTAATTTCCCAAGGTGGGTAATACATTCTCAATGATATAGTTCGCATAATCTCCAATGGTCTGGTCCAACAGCCGGTCAAGGTTCTCCGATAGCATCAAGGGAGGAACATGCTCATTAAAGATCTGGTTTGCCGGGTAGTCATTGAGGCGCACCCAGGGTAAACCGGCGTTGACAGCGGCGTTGACGATATCAATGGCATGCAAGTTCGTAGATTGTACATGATCCTGTTGAGATTGGATCCGTTGGTAAGGCACCCGTACCTGGGTGATGAAGGTAATGGCCTCACGCTGCGCCCACCATTCATCATTATCACATGTCTGCCAATTGATCCCATTGTTATACCCGCTGTTGCAACCTGTTGTCGTATATACCCGGTCAACCGGCCCTTCCCAGTCAATAAAAAAGCGGATGGGAAGATCGGGGTAACGTGCTAACACACCGGCAGCCGCGGTCACACCATAAGACAGGGACACCAAACCATACTGGTCACGGTCAACACCGGGGATATTCAAACCGGCCATGATGATTGCCGCCAATCCGTCTTGGGTGATAAACCCGTTAAAGTCCTCTTCCCCACCGGAAAGACCGCGCCCATCTGCGTCAAAGGTGATCACGGTAAAACCCAAATCAGCCAGTCTGGTCGCCCGTTCCTGATCCGAAGGAGCAATACCGCCGGGGACGATCACCAGGGTTGGCAGGAGTAGACCAGAATCGGGAGAAAAACCGATGGGATAGGTTACATGCATGAATAGAAGGGCTCCCGATGTGGGGTTGGTGATCCAAAAGGTATTCTGGTCGACCAATATGTTGGGTTGGTTTCCTTCTACAGTTGAATTTTCTGATCCAGTGGCTTCAGGCGTTTCACTTGCTTGTTGCGATACGGAGGACGAACAACCTGCCAATAAAACACACAGCAGGGCTAGTAATAGCTTTTTCATTCAAGGTCTCCTTATCCAACTCAAACAAAATAATCAATAGATAACCATCTCATTGCTCTAATTTAATTATAAGCCTGTGATATTGATTCTGGTATGCGTAAGAGTGAATAACATACCGGCGTGAAGTAACGCGGCCAAAAAGCGGAGGCTTCAGGGTTAATGGCCTCATAATCCACACAGCAATGCTTGTACCCTTTGGCGGCAAATTCAGCCAGACCGGCATCTAACAAGGTTGCCATAAATTTTTTCCCCCGCCATTTCGGCAGAGTGAAGGCGCCTGTTACGGCAACCATATCATCCGCACGGACGACCCGGGCGCGATCCTCATCCCCGACTTCAAAGCGCACAAAGGCAGCCGCCTCGCCGCCGGCCAAAGCCAGCCAATAACTTTTATCAGCTTGCTGGAGCGCTGCAAGGATGTCCTCCTCCTTTCGAGGTGTGTAAGCAGCCATGTGCACCGGGGGACTAGAATAATGTCTTGAATGAGCCAGCTCCAGGCTTGCCAAAGCAGGTACGTCTTTCTCCGTTGCTTTTCGCACATCCGAACCTAACGGTAAGGTGGAGCCAACGCGTTGGATGGAACGCACTCCATCCACAACGAGCATACCAAAACCTCGCCAAAACCAGGCTTTAACCGTATCAGCCTGATCGGCCAAAACCGTTATGGCATGTGCCTCACACCCGGCTTTTTCCCAAACCATAGAGGCTTCGCTGTACAACGCCCGATAGGCTTTATCCTCAAGGCCGGGTAAGGCGGTATGAGCCCACTCCGGGCAGTATGCAGCGGTGCGTTTTGTCCCCCGGAAATTTAGGGCAATATACCAGCCTAAATAACCTATCATTTTTTCGCCTTCCCAAGCGCCAAGCATTGGGCAGGTACCTAACAGATCGCTTAATACATTCCATACCACAGCCGGGTTGCAGAAAGTCTCCGGCAGCGAGGTTGCGTTTTTACGTAAATGTTTGAACCGGGTAATAAAGAGGTCCGCTGCCGCCGGTACATCTTGAGCGTTTATAAGTTGAATCTGGATCATTTCTTCACCTTGAACAC
>DATMYN010000093.1:0-7817 GCA_035560875.1 Longilinea sp.
AAATAACTTTCGTTATACTGTTAAGTTAGAAATCCAATCGGAGGTACGAAAATGAATTCAAATCAACGCTTTAGTCTCACTATTGGTATTATCTTGATCCTGCTTGGTATTTTCTTTGTTGTTATCCGTTTCATACCAGGCTTGGATACCTCAATGAACGCATTGTGGCCATTTTTCATCATTGGCGCAGGAGCGGTTCTGTTGATCATCGGCGCATCGGTTGGTTCTCCAGAAATGGCGATCCCTGCCTTCATCGTAGCCGGGATCGGCGGCATTCTCTATTTCCAAAATTCCATCACACATGACTTTTCAAGCTGGTCCTACATGTGGACCTTGATCCCTGGGTTTGTTGGTTTGGGAGAAATTACCTCATACCTGATGGGCAGCCGAAATAAGAATAGCTTGCGATCCGGTTTGAATACCTTGACCACCAGTTTGATCATGTTCCTGGTCTTTGGTGCGTTCTTTGGCGCCTTCCGGGTATTAGGCGATTACTGGCCGTTGGTTCTGGTCGCAGCTGGTTTGCTGTTGCTGTTCAGAAGTTTCTTCAAACCCTCCAAAAGAGTTGTTGAAACAACCGTCGTTGAAACGATCAACGTAGAAACGCCAAAGGAGTAAATATCATGCGCGCTGGATCCATTTTTTGGGGCTCCGCCGTCATCATTGGCGGTGTAATCCTGTTGGGGAATAATTTAGGCTGGTTCGGACAAACGAATGTTTGGATCTTAATCGGTCCAGCCTTTCTGATCCTTTTAGGGATTTGGCTTTTAGCCGGTCCATATCTGTTCAAGAACATCAAGGTGGAGACCGAAACAGTTTCCATCCCGGTCGGTGATGCTCGTGAACTATCCATCAAAATTGAACATGGCGCCGGAAAGTTGACCGTTGATTCAGGTAATGATCCCTCCTCTTTAGTATCAGGCACATTGGTTGGTGGCGCTGAAAAAACGATCAAATATGAAGGCGGTTTGACCAAAGTGAAATTCGAAGGTCATTCCTTCTTTATGTTCCCAGGGTCAAGTCCACTCGATTGGACTCTGCATGTCAACCCTAACCTACCCTTACGTCTCTCCCTTGAAGGTGGGGCAAGTGATAACACCCTTCATTTGCGGGACCTAAAGGTAACATCATTAAAAATCGAAACTGGCGCCAGTTCAACCAACGTTGAATTACCCTCTAGCGCAGGCTTTACAAAAGTTAAGGTCGATGCTGGGGCTGCTTCGATCCGTTTGATGGTCCCTGAAGGTGTGGCTGCACATATAAAGGTGGATGGCGCATTAATGGGAAAGGCTATCAACACTACCCGCTTCCCGCTTGCAATGAATAATGTCTATGAAAGTGTAGATTATGGAACTGCATCCAATAAAGTTGAAATTGATATCGACATGGGTGCGGGATCTCTCGACATTCAATAAAGGAAAACCTATGAACAAGTTTAATTGGCGAGCTATGTTAGGTATCATGATGCTGGTTGCAGGCGGATTGGCTCTGCTTTCCAGCCTTAATCTGATCGAACTGGAAGGATCTGTATGGTCGATCATCATCGCGGTTGCCTTTGCAACCGGTGGTGCCGCCTTCCTGTTTGTATTGATCAGTGATAAATCGAATTGGTGGGCAGCCATTCCCGGTTGCACACTTGTCGGCCTTGGTCTCTTGATCGGATTGGAAATGATCCCCGGTATGCCCGATGTATTCCCTGTATTCTTATTCCTCGGATCGATCGGCCTAAGCTTCTTCATCATCTTTATGCTCAACCGGTCTTTCTGGTGGGCAATCATCCCCGGCGGTGCAATGGTCTCCGTAGCTTTGCTGGTTGGTTTGGGAGATCTTTTGGATGAAGCTGCGGTTGGGATATTCTTCTTGGGTCTTGCCGGAACCTTTGCCTTATTGACCCTCCGAAGCGTCAACGAAACCAAGATGACCTGGCCATGGATCCCTGCTGGCATTTTAGGTGTCATGGGTATCGCTTTTGTTGGATTTAGCACAACTGTACCAGAATTTATCTTTCCAGCCCTCATGATCATTGCCGGAGCTGTATTAGTGATCTGGACAGCCCGCCGGAAAACGGAGGTTTAATTATGGGAAACCGTATGTACCGCAATCCACAGGGTGCAATGCTGGGAGGTGTTTGCCAAGGTCTTGGTGAATATCTCCGGATTGACCCTACCTGGGTTCGCATTTTCTTTGTATTGTTAGCCGTTGCCAGTGGCTTCGGGTTATTGATCTACTTTATTCTGTGGATCCTCCTGCCCCCACTCGGACAAGAAACAGGTAGTTTCGCAGCTTCCGATTTTGGTGATCGTGCCCGCATGGTGGGAGATGATATCCGCAATGCCACCACGCAAGGCAATAATCGTTTGCCTCAATTTTTGGGGATTGGTTTGATCATTGTCGGTGGTTTTGCCCTTCTACAGGCATTGCCCATCCCTTGGCTTGATTGGTTCCACGATGTAATGCTGTGGCCGATCTTGTTGATCTTGGGTGGCGCTGTCCTATTGATCAGGGCTTTGAGGAAAGAGTAGGATTCTAATGGACAATCGACCTCGTAATTCAATCTTTTGGCCTTTGCTGTTGATCGTGATCGGTGTATTCCTGTTCTTGAATAATTTCGGCCGGATCGAAGGTGGAACATGGGATTTGATCATCAACCTTTGGCCGACTCTCTTGATCGTTGCCGGCCTGGATGGTTTGTACCGCCGGGAAGGTTTTGTGGGAGCGGTGCTTGTCATCGGTCTCGGTGTGATCTTCTTACTTTCGAATTTTAATTACCTGAATGTATCACCCTGGGATGTCGTCCTGCGACTCTGGCCTATCATATTGGTCGCGATCGGCTTAGATCTGATCATCGGTCATCGCTCTCCCTGGACTCCCTGGGTGGGCATCATCCTCGGCCTCGTACTGACCGGTGGGATCTTGTGGTTGGCTTTATCGGCCCCTGGGGTTGCCCAAAATTTAACCCCTGCCACGATCACAGTCCCGAATGATGGCGCCGATATGATCGAAGGTAATATCGATCTGGCTGCCGGTCAGATTGAAATTACCAGCAGCACTGAAACAGACACTGTTTTGACTGGTGATATCTATATCCCTGAGTCTTCAGATGGAATAGACGAAGAGACCATTGGCCGGTACTTGGATTATGAAATCCAAAATGGCACCTTGTCTTATAGCTTGAACAGCCCCGATTACTCCTCATTGGTGCCCTTCAGTTCGTCTTTCAGCCAGGTACAGTGGTCTTTGGGTTTGACCAGCGAAATCCCATCCGAAATATCCATTGATATGGGAGCTGGAGACATCGACCTGGATGCCAGTGATTTCACTGATGCCCAATTTGATATTGAAATGGGCGCCGGGATCGTACATGTTATCTTACCCAACACTGGCGGTGTTACCCTTAACATCGACATGGCAGTTGGGAATATTGTGTTATTGATCCCTGAAGATGCGGCTGTCCGCATCAATCTGGATACAGCCGTTACCGTTGTCAACTTGCCATTGGATTATGAACGGAATGAGGATATTGTAACCTCGCCGAACCAGGATAATCCGATCCAGATCAATTTGGGAAATGCGGTAGGGATTGTAAGTATCCGCACAACCCCCTAGATGGTTAAATAAGTATCTCCCCAGCCGGTTGAGGGGGGCAACCGGTCGAGGAGACAATATTATTTTACCGGATTATCAGAAAAAAACAAGATGTAAACCCTCTGATTTTTTCATTCCTATGGTTTTCATATATAAACAACACCTCACAACCCAAAATTGTGAGGTGTTGTTTATATCATACCTGAAAGAGATCTACATTTTTTAGGAACATTATGGACTGATAAACGTCTTATACTTAACATAATTCGAAGGAGAAATATGAAAACGAAATTTGGCTTAGTAACAATCAGCATTATGGTTATGGCAGTAATTCTCGCTGGGTGTGGTTCATCCACTTCAGCTTCTGTCACCAACTCGATCGCTAATACACCGTCAATCTCTGTCACCGGTACGGGGGAGATCTACCTGGCTCCGGATGTAGCATACATCAACATTGGTGTGCAGACTGAAGCACCCACAGTTACGGAAGCCGTCGCTCAAAATACCGATCAGGCTCAAGCCATACGAGATGCCTTGACGCAATTTGGCGTTGAAGATGCCGATATCCAAACCTCCGGGTTTTCAGTATATCCAATGCCGCAATATGGACCGGATGGTTTGATCATGACCACCTTATACCAGGTCAACAACACCGTGTATGTCACCATCCGTGATCTATCCGGTCTAGGCGATGTCTTGGATGCGGTTGTCCAATCAGGTGCAAACACGATCAATAGTATTGCATTCGATGTTCTTGATCAAAGTGATGCACTGGCTCAAGCCCGTTTACTGGCCATTCAAGATGCACATGACCAGGCTGCTCAAATGGCTGAAGCCGCTGGAGTTAGTCTGGGTGATCCATTAACGATTTCAGTCTATACCACCAGTGCTCCTTCCTCGATCTATGAAGCCAGAGGCGGAGTAAGCTATGATGCTACGAGTTCAAGTGTTCCCATCGCGGCCGGTCAATTGGTTGTATCGGTGCAGGTGTCTGTCAGTTACGAACTACGTTAATCGTTCAAAATAATAAAAAAGCCCTAAAGGATTTAATCCCTTTTGGGCTTTTTTGATTCGCCATAAAAATCAATCGACGGTTTTACTCTGTCTGGTACCGGATATCACTAATGGGATTCAGCTTCCGCAAATTATGGGTTGCAATGATATGACGGACGGTACCGGTCAAACCGCGCATCACAAGGCTTTCTGTGGTTGCGCTATCGGCATGATATTGAACGCCTCGTAATAACTCTCCATTTGTGATGGCAGTGGCAGCAAAAAACACATCCTCTGAGGAAACAAGGTCATCCAAAGTCAATATCTTGCTTGAGTCATATCCCATTTCTTTACCACGCGCTTCTTCTTCCGGTGTGCGTGGGGCAAGCTTGCCTTGTATGGCACCACCCATGCAGCGCAAGGCACACGCGCCTAAGACACCTTCGGGAGTTCCGCCAACGCCCATCAGCACATCAATACCTGAATTCGGCCAAGCTGTCATTAATGCCCCAGCCACATCACCATCATGGATCAAACGGATGCGTGCCCCGGTTGTGCGTACTTCCCGGATCAGATCCTGGTGGCGGGGTCGGTCCAGAATAACCACGGTCAAATCTTCCACATCCACACCCTTCGCTTTGGCGATCCACTTTAGGTTCACCCGTGGAGGTGCTTCGATATCGATCATATCACGGGCTTCAGGCCCCACTGCGATTTTATTCATGTAAACATAAGGACCAGGGTTGAACATCGAACCGCGTGGCGCCAAGGATACGGTTGCGATGGCGTTAGATTGGCCATGGGCTAATGGACGTGTACCGTCGATCGGATCGACAGCAATATCCACGTCGGGGGGTTCTCCGGTGCCCAGTTTTTCACCATTAAAAAGCATGGGGGCTTCATCTTTTTCACCTTCTCCAATAACGATAACGCCATCCATTTGGATCGAGTTTAAAACAACGCGCATGGCTTCTACAGCAGCTTTGTCGGCAGCGTTTTTATCACCCCGACCCATATGGCGGCCGGCAGACAAAGCAGCAGCTTCAGTAACGCGTACCAGTTCAAGTGCCAGGTTTCGCGTTGGGCTTTTTGAATCAATCATTCCAGATTCCTCCAATTCTCATGGTTGTAAATCAGGGAAACGTTCACCAGAATAATGTGATCAAGAAATAACCGATCACTATTGCCCAAATTGTTGAGTCAATCCGATCCAGAAAACCACCATGCCCGGGGATAAGGTGGCTTGAGTCTTTCACACCGAACTCACGCTTGATCATGCTCTCACCAAAATCACCTAAGGGAGCGATCATGCTTACTACCAATCCAACGATCAACCCTCGTAACGGGGTTATATCAGGAGTCATCGCATTCCATAGATAACCGAACCCGGCCGAGAGCAGCGATGCAATGATCACACCCCCAATATAGCCTTCCCAGGATTTTTTAGGGCTTACCTTGGACATCATCTTATGGCGTCCAAAGGCACGACCAACAAAGTAAGCCGCACCATCCGCCAAGGAGATAGCCGGGATGACTAACAGTGACCACCATAACCCCCCCGGTAATTCGCGCAAGGAAACGGCGTAAGCCCCTAACCAGCCCAAATATACCATTCCACATACTGTGATGGCTAAATCTGAGGCTGATTTCTCGGCGCCACGTTGTTGATCCACCGTATGCCAGGCCATGGCAGCCAGGAAACCTACACTTAGGACAATGGTACTGCCGGAGACGCCAAACAGGTAACGAATAACGATCGTCACCCCAACGGTGATCAATAATAGGATCTCAGCCGGCCGATATCCGCCGCTTTTAAACAAGCGGCTAAATTCCCAAGCAGACATGAGCATTGCTATAAGGACGAAGGCAGCAAAAAACCACCCTCCTAAATAAACAGCTCCGATAGCCAGAGGGATCAAGATAAGTAAACTAATTAATCTCTCCAATAGCATCAACTTTCCCCGCTGCAGTCAGAATTTACCCTTCCATAACGGCGATCGCGTTTGGAATAATCTTTAATGGCTTTCAATAATTCGTTTTCATCAAAATCAGGCCAATAAGCTGGGGTTACGTAAAACTCTGTATAAGCGATCTGCCATAATAAGAAGTTGCTTACCCGCATTTCACCGGCTGTACGAATAAGCAAATCGGGATCCGGCGAGCCGGCTGTGAACAAATACTTGTCAATAGTGTCTTCACAAACTTTCTCAGCCGGTATGCCTTCCTTGATGATCCTTCGGACAGCATTCACAATTTCATCCCGCCCGCCATAATTCCAGGCGATGTTCAAAACCAGACGGTCGTTTTTGCCGGTAATTTCTTGAGCGTATGCGATCTTACGTGCTAAATCCGGCTCCAATCTCTCCAAAATACCAACATGATGAAGCTGGACCCCTTGCTTGTTCAATTCCGTCAATTCATTATCGATCACATCCGCAAGGATGCGCATGAGGCCATCAACCTCATCTTTGGGGCGTTCCCAGTTTTCAGTGGAAAATGCATAAATGGTCAGGTATTTAATACCAAAACGCACACATGCCTTGATCACCCGGCGCAGGTTTTCTGTACCGGCGCGATGACCTGCAACGCGTGGCAATCCCCGCGATTTTGCCCACCGCCCATTACCATCCATAACAATCGCAACATGGGTGGGTATCTTTAAGCCTTCAAGTTCTGGGATTGTCATTCTGTTAGGCTCAAACCTCCATGATCTCTTTTTCTTTTTTCAAACCGGTGGCATCCACTTCATCGATCATTTTATCGGTTATTTTTTGAAGTTCAGTTTCGGCTGTTTTGAGGTCATCCTCAGAGATCAATTTTTCTTTTTCAAATTCTTTCAGATCTTTGATCATATCGCGACGGATATTTCGAATGGCTACCCGCGATTCTTCCAGACGGGCATGCACCACTTTCACCAACTCCCGACGGCGTTCTTCGGTAAGCGGGGGTAGGTTTAACCGGATGACCTTACCATCATTATTAGGAGTTAACCCCAATTCAGAGGCTAAGATAGCTTTTTCGATGGCTTTTAATGAAGAAGGATCAAAAGGCCGGATCATGAGGGAACGCGGTTCCGGCACGCTGATCGAGGAGAGCTGGATGAGGGGTGTCTCGGTCTCGTAATAGATTACGATCAGTTTTTCAAGCAAAGCGGGGCTGGCGCGTCCAGTACGGATACCTGAAAGATCTGATTCAAGAGTGTTCATCGCACCCTTCATTCGGTTTTCGGCGTCTTTGAT
>DATMYN010000094.1:0-12113 GCA_035560875.1 Longilinea sp.
TAACGGGACCACCCAATTGAGACAGAAAAACAGCGACAATCCCTATAAAGAAAGCCGCTAAAATTTTCCCCCAACCTGTGTTGATCATATCCTTCCGTTTTCGGTAGTAAAAAAGTTTAGCCCCAGTACGGATAGAGGTATAGCCGTTCAATAACCAATAAACGGCTAAAATGATCAACAAAATAGTCACGACTGAAATCGTAGAAGAAATGTCCAAGCTCATACGTTTGCAATTATAGCATGTCTTATTAAGTGCTTTCTCATGTGTCTTAACAAATTCATTAGAATGGTTGCACAATAAAATCCTATCAGGTAAAATGATAAGGTCGTTAACATTTATGACTTTATCAACCGGCTCCATACTGCATAATCGATATCGAATACTCTCAATCCTGGGGCAGGGAGGAATGGGGGCAGTCTATCGCGCCCATGACAACAATCTCGAAATTGAAGTGGCAGTCAAAGAGAACCAATTTCTCAGCGATGAATATTCCCGACAATTTCGCCGTGAAGCAAGCATTCTAGCCAGCCTTCGCCATCCCAACCTCCCCCGAGTGATCGATTATTTTGTGATCCCAGGTCAGGGCCAATACCTGATCATGGATTACATAGAAGGGGAAGACCTGCGCCAACGGATCGAACGCGATACAAGAGTCCCTGAACAAGAAGTTGTCTTGATCGGCGCATTTATTTGTGATGCGATTGATTATTTACACAAGCGAAATCCGACCGTTGTTCACCGTGATCTAAAACCAGGAAATATAAAGATAACCCCGGATGGGGAAGCCTTTTTGGTTGATTTTGGATTGGTAAAACTGATGCAGGGGGGTGAAGAGACAACAACGGGAGCGCGTGCCATGACCCCGGGTTACTCTCCCCCGGAACAATACGGCACGGCGAGGACCGATCCACGATCCGATATCTATTCGCTGGGGGCTACTCTTTATGCGGCCTTGACGGGTGTGATCCCCGAAGACGGCTTATCCAGGGCTACCGGAAAAGTAGAGTTAACCCCTGTTAAGAAATTATCGCCCAGCACGAGCCGAAAATTATCCTCCGCATTAGAAAAAGCTCTGGCAGTTGACCCTGAAAAACGTTTTCAGAATGCTGCGGAATTCAAACAAGCTTTACTGGAAGCGATAGGATTGACGATCACTGCACCCCAGCGGTTAGCCTTATCACCGGCTCCCGTTACCGATCCTTCACCTCTTGAACCTGATCTGAGTAATGGGACTGGCAAGGAGATAGAATTTAAACCGATCTCCATGCCTCTAATTGAACCCCGTACAAAACAGCAGAAACGAGTTACGCGGATAATTACGTATGCCATTGGAAGCGCACTTATTGCTTTGATCACATTAGGTGCATTTCTCATCTGGTCACCTGAGCTTAATAATCTGGTGGCTTCCTTCACTGGGGGTGGCGATCAAGCTTCATTGATCACCGAGATGGGCACAACCCAACCAGATAATACATCAACCAGTGAGGTTGGTGCTTCACCTTCGAGTACACCTGATCACTCCTCCACACAATCGCATGCGAACCCTGTTTCCTCCGTCACACAACAGCTTGAAGCCAACCCCACGCCAATCATAACCCTGGCAAGCGGTGGGGAAACGCAATTAGCATTTGTTTCCAACCGTACGGGTACCTATCAAATATGGATGATGGATCTTCCGGATGGCAGTAATACCATCCAACTAACAAGTATTCCTGAAGGGGCATGCCAGCCGGAATGGTCCCCCGACGGAACCCAAATTGCATTCATTTCGCCTTGCGCTGGAAAATTGGATGAATATCCTGGTGCTGCGATTTACATTATGAATGCCGACGGAACGAATATTCACGTTCTACCTGTTCCCCCCAATCCACAAGGTGATTTCGAACCGGCATGGTCACCAAACGGCCGCTATATTGCCTTTACCTCTCTTCGAAACGGGCCGGCCCATATTTTCCGCTTCGATCTCGAAACCAATACACTTGAAGAACTATCCAATTCCCGTTACGACGATCGCTATCCAAGCTGGTCGCCCTCCGGTTTACAAATAGCCTATTCACACCACCTCACATATTTCCAAATATGGTTAATGTCTGATTCTGGGCAAGGCCCGCAGCAATATTCGCTCAGTGGGCCATTGATGGATATTTGGCCGGAATGGATGCCAGATGGCCAAACCATCTTATTCAGCCAAACGAGTACCGATGTTTTTTGGCCTCAACTGCATGGGTTAACCTTTGAGAACCGCGGCACAGAAAATGATTTCATTATCCCGCCTGATTCAGCCAGTCAGGCTGCCATTGGCCCCGTATTTCGGATCTCATTATCACCTGATGGCGGCTGGGTTGCTTTTGAGGGTTGGCCGGATGGTCGAAACCATGATATTTACATCATGACGATCAACGGCACCAACCTTCGGCGTTTGACTACCGACCCCGATTGGGATATGGATCCCGATTGGCGTCCCATTATTCCATAAAAAGATAGGAGCGTCACAATGACGCTTGAACCAGGCTCGATACTGCATAACCGATACCGGATTGATGAGATCATCGCTAAAGGTGGTATGGGGGCAATTTACCGGGCAGTTGATCTAAGCCTGAATGTAACCATTGCGCTTAAAGAAAACCTTTTTTCAAGCGAAGAATTTGCCCGGCAATTCAGGCGTGAAGCCAGTATTTTAGCCGGTTTGCGCCACCCAAACCTGCCACGGGTTACGGATCACTTTAGTATTCCCGGGCAGGGGCAATACCTGATAATGGATTTCATCGATGGCGAAGATCTGCGCCAATGGTTGGAACAAGGTAAAGTTTCTCAAGATGACGCGGTTCAGATTGGGATTGCCATCTGCAGCGCCCTCGATTATCTCCATACGTTACCCACTCCTATCCTTCATCGCGACATTAAACCGGGCAATATTAAAATTACCCAGGATGGGCGCGCCTATCTGGTCGATTTCGGTTTGGCAAAGATCGTTCAGGGAGACCAAGCCACCACGACCGGTGCTCAATCGCTTACTCCCGGCTATGCCCCTCCGGAACAATACGGTACTGGAACCGATTCGCGCTCTGATCTATACTCGTTAGGGGCTACTTTATACGCTGCCCTGACCGGAAAAATTCCGGAAGACGGTATCAGCCGTGCCATGGGTACCAGCAGCCTGACACCCATCCGGCGCCACAACACAAAAGTAAGCCAGGAAGTCGCCGCCGTGATCGAGAGAGCGATGGCTGTTGAACCGGCAAAAAGATACCAAACTGCAGCGGAATTCAAGCAAGCGTTATTAGATTGTGCAACCGGTAGTATTGGCAATAAGGTGGAAAAAACTGCTACCCCCAATACAGTTACAGGCCATAAAACGGAGCAGTATCCCAAACCTCAAAAAACCAAACGGTTTCCCTGGTGGGTAGGATTGCTCTTAGGTTTAGTCGGGATTGGCATACTTTTCATGGTTTTGGTCATACTCCATATCATCCCTTTGGGGAATTTCCAATCCTCAACCGGAACTCCGGGAACCAACGTTACCCAGGCGGCATCTGTCCCCGAGGGAACCCAACCCGTTGCTATGGTTGACCAAACCAACACTCCTGAAAGTGATGTCACATCTGTCCCAGTGGAAATCACAGTCACCCCTCAAGCAACTCCCTTCAGTGGTGGGCGTGGCGAGATTGCTTATGCCGGTGAAGATGAGAATGGTCTTCCGCAGATCTTTATCGCCCAGTTGGTAGAAACCAACACACCCGGTCTCGCCAACATTCAACAGATCACAAATATGCCGGATGGCGCTTGCCAGCCTTCGTGGGAACCGGGTGGGATGCGCCTGGTTTTCATTTCGCCGTGTGCACGCAACCAGCAAAATTATCCGAATGCAGCGTTATATCTCATTAATGCCGATGGCACGAACTTACGTCCTCTACGCACCATGCCGGGCGGTGATTTTGATCCAGCCTGGTCCCCCTTAGGCGATCAAATTGCCTTCACCTCGCTTCGGGATGGGTTGAGTCACATTTTTGTTTATACGCTCAGTGATAATTCGATTATGCGAATTTCCAGTTCGTCCAATTATGACCGCAATCCTGCTTGGTCACCGGATGGGTCAACCCTAGCTATTGAGAGTTCTCGTCTCGGAACGGACACGATCTTCCTGGTCAATCCGGACGGCACCGATGTCCGCGAGTTCACTCAATTAGCCACTGGTTCTGCAACCTTCCCCGATTGGTCCGCTGATGGGCAAGTCATTTATTTCAGCCGGGGCTCAGGTGAATCATGGTTGGCAGCCCAAGGTGTCGAAGATTCACGGCGAGAAGCCTATAATCTCAACACTGAATTTCGTCCCGCCGTTGAAGTTGATTCTTCATACGATGGTTTCTGGCTGGTGTGTACATCCAATGGGGATATCTATCTATTGGCTTCCAACGGTAGCAATATCAACAACCTCACCCAAAGCCGCACAACCGAATTTGACGCGGTCTGGCGACCAGGAAATTAATCCGACAAAAGATCTTGAGAATACCGACTGGCGAATAACGATGGTGTACCCCCGGTATGCCAGAAAAGTACGGATTGGCCCGACTCGATCCGTCCATTTCGAATTGCTTCGATAAGTCCTGCAGCTGCCCGTCCGGTATAGACCGGATCGATCAGAATGCCTTCCCACTTTGCAAATAATTGGATTGCCTCTTTTTCTACATGGGTTAACACCCCATAACCAGGCGCAGCAAAGCGATCCTCAACCAATATCGATTCGGGTGTGATCTTATCAGGCATATCCAATTTGGAAAAAACCTGATTGGTTATGCCGCATACGATCGATTGTAAAACCGGTGCAGTATGATCAACACTTACACCTAAAATTTTCCCGTTCCAGTTTTCTTGAACAGCTCCCACCACTAATCCCGCCTGAGTACCACCGGAAGAAGAAGCCAGGACCATCCAATCCACTTCACATTTTTGCTTGGAGAACTCCTTGAAAGCATTGACGTATCCCAAGGCGCCGGTAGGCGTTGATGCACCCAATGGGATCTCGAACGGTCGCAGACCTGCATCGCGAGCTTGGAGAAAAACCTCGCGCAGGCGCGTATCCCGCTGCTCGGGAGAACACCAAATGATCTCAGCCCCAAAGAATTGATCCAATAAATAATTCCCACTTGGGGCTAGTTCCGGTTCACCGGCCAATACCAAATAGCACTTTAATCCATACCTGGCTGCCAATGCAGCCGTTTGGCGGCAATGGTTGGATTGGACTGCTCCGCAAGTGACCAAGGCCTTAGCCCCATGGGCCTGCGCTTCGGCAAGGACATACTCCAGCTTGCGGGTCTTATTTCCCCCGAAAGCCAACCCGGTCTGGTCATCGCGTTTGATGAACAAACGTATGCCGCCGCCCAAAGCCGCACTTAGGCGGGGCATGGCCTCGATGGCGGTAGGCAGATGAGCAAAACGGATACGCGGGATCATACGGAGACCTCCTGGGAGGTCTTCGCTTTTCCTTGCCGGCGCATGATATCCAGAATACGGGGAAGTATACGTGTGTACAGTGAATACAAACCAGGATAGACCGGATAATCCCATGCTCCGAGAGTACGGATCACCTTACCCCCCAATCCCTCTTTGAACCTGTAGACCCCCCACATGCTATCCGACTCATCGAATACTTCCGGAGCTCCCCAGAGATCGTAATTGGTACAGCCGTGAAGACTGGCTTGCCGCATCGCTTCCCATTGTAATAAATATGCGGGCATTTTCTCGCGATGCTTGTTGGTGGACATCCCATACATATACCAGGCACGCTGGCCAAACCAAAGTTCAACCAACCCTGCCACCGGTTCACCCTCAACTTCAGCGATCAACGCGCAACCGAGATTTTGACTTATGAATTTCTGCCAAACACCGATATAGTACGATTGGGGGCGGATGACGAACCCATCGCGGACCGATGTTTCTTGATACATGCGGTATAGCAACGGGAATTCACTCTCATCCGCTATGCGCACAACCACGTCTTTCTTTTGCGCCAAACGCAGGTTATAGCGTGTTTTTTGTTTCATGCGCTCGAGCCAGTTCTCTTCCCCACCTTGCAAGTCAAGCCAAACAGTATTGCGAAACTGGATCTGGTCGGAAGAATATCGCCAGCCTGATTGGCGCAGTTCTTGTTGCACCAATTCCCCTGAAGAGTTGATACTCTCGTCTTCAGCGCCAGGGATCCCCGTCGATAGGATGAATTCTGGGTCGATCTTGATAAAAAGTGCTTTCCGCTGTTTGGCAAAATCCATCAAACCGGAAAGCGCCGCAGTTCGACTTGATCTGTCTTCCCAATTCACCATGGGACCGCGCGGTGAATACAACACACGAACCTGGGGACCTATCTTTAACAATCGGGGGGAGCGTTCCAACACCAGCGCTGCAGCTTGCCCACCCCACTGTTGAGGAAAGGACTGCCAGCCGGTGACTGCTTTTACTTCACCCCACTCCCATGTCTGTAAAATGTGAGGTTCCGGCATCTTTTGGATGATCAGATCCCACTCTTGCGCATTCATGCGTTACCACCCCCACCCCGACGGGTATATAACTGATATAACCGGTAGAGCAGCGGCCGGTACACTTTATCGTACCCGCAGACAGCCCGCACCAAGTCTCCGCCAAAACCACGCTTGAACCGGTAAACACCCCACAAACCATCTGAACGGGATTCGAATTGACCTTCCAACGTTTCTTCCTCTTCATCCGGTACGCCCCAAAGATCATACAATTTACAACCCTGCTGGGCTGACCAGCGCATAGCATACCACTGCAGTAAATAGGCAGGCATACGGTTGCGTTCCAGATCATTGGTGGCACCATACATATACCAGGAACGAGCGCCGCGTGCCATTACCAATAACGCCCCCAGTGGTTGTCCGGCATAACTGGCCTGGAAGATCACTCCATTCTTTTGGGGAGCAAACAGATCGACTACCCGTTGATAATATTCCGCTGAATGAACGGTAAAACCATCCCGTGCTCCGGTGGCTTGCATAAGTGCGTGGAATACGGCAATATCGGTTGATTGTTCAACGACGACTTCTTTTTTCTCCGCCAGGCGGATGTTATACCGTGTTTTCTGTTTCATCCGCCCCAACCAGTCTTCTTCCGAACCTTCTAAAGATAGGTAGATAGTTCTACGTGGTTGGATCGTATCGGCTGGTGTAAAACCTTTCAAGAATGGTTCTGGGATGGGTGGGTCTGAAGCCAATACATCCGGTTCAACCTTCAAGAAAATGACCCTGTTCTTAAGGCAGAGCAAATCGACTTCAGGCCAAAGGTTCTGCCAATCAGTGCCAACTGGTCCTTTGGGGATATAGGCGATCTTAAGTCCTAGGGGTAGGTTCCGGAATAAGACGGAAGCACCCACATTACCATTGATAAGGTAATGCGGTTCCCAACCAAAACCGTGCTTCAAACTTCCCCAAGCTGAGGATTGGAGTATATGCGCATCGGGAAACTGCGCTAAAAATGCATCCCACTGAGTGGCAGTTACTTCAGTCATTAGTCTATCGATGTTAGTTCAGGACTTTGATTGGCCTGGATATGGCATCCAGGGATATAGTCTTCCAGTTTGGTTAAGAGAGTGAGCCGGTCACCTTTTTCAGCCAGGGCGAGGACATCCTTGACAGCCCTTTGAAGTTCGGCGCCTTGCAGGCCTTCTTGTCCTTCCAGGCGGTAGATTTCAGGGTGGCTGGTAGGTTGAAATTGCTTTCCGTGTTCCCATAGGTCTTCGCTTATTTTTTCCCCAGGACGAATACCTGTAAAGACGATCTCGATATCTTTCCCTGGTTCCAGTCCCGACAAGCGGATCAAGTCTTCAGCCAGGTCAAGGATACGCACTTGTTCACCCATATTGAGCAAGAACGCATCGCCACCCTGACCAAGAGATGCTGCCTGAAGGACTAGATATACAGCTTCAGGGATGGTCATGAAATAGCGTTTCATATCCGGATGAGTAATGGTTACCGGACCTCCGATGGCAATCTGGCGTTTGAATAAGGGGACTACACTGCCCCGGCTGCCGAGTACATTTCCAAAGCGGACAACCTCATACGGCTTGCCGGATTTTGCGGCTGCATCCAATACGACCATTTCAGCCAAGCGCTTGGTGGCACCCATCACATTTACCGGGCGAATGGCTTTATCGGTGGAGATCATGACCAACCGTTCAATATTATTTGCCAAGCAAACATCCACCAATGCCTTAGTTCCGCCAACGTTATTACTGATGGCTTCCTCGACATTGAATTCCATGAGGGGCACATGCTTATGGGCAGCAGCATGGAAAACAACCTGGGGATGTAAACGAGAGAACACTTGCTGTA
This sequence comes from Longilinea sp., assembly GCA_035560875.1. Lineage (GTDB taxonomy): Bacteria > Chloroflexota > Anaerolineae > Anaerolineales > Anaerolineaceae > DATMYN01. The sequence continues at coordinate 8,344 of DATMYN010000094.1, forward strand.
ATCGTTCCTTATCTTTAACATCGGCAATTACCGGTGAAATTTCAAGGTTAGGAAAGCTTTCGTGCAGTTCGAGATAGGCTTCAAAGACACTGTTTTCGCCATGACCGAGCATAACCAATACAGCCGGTTCCCAACGGGCGATCTGCCGGCATAATTCCCGACCAATAGATCCGCCTGCCCCGGTGACCAGTACGGTTTTCCCGGTAAGTACCTCACCGATCTTTTCATCGTTCATACGAGTGGGTTGACGGCGTAAAAGGTCAGAGATCTCAACTTCGCGCAGACGGCTAATATTGACTTTTCCACCCAGCAATTCGTAAAGCCCGGGCATGGTTCGGAATGGGATACCTTTTAACCGGCATACATCGGCCACCAAACGAACCACCCGTCCGGGAGCACTGGGGATGGCAATGATAACCTCGTCTACGGGATGAGAATCCAATACACGCGGCAGGTCATTGACAGCCCCCAGGATTGGCAGGTTGTAGAGTTGTTTGCGTTGTTTTTCCGGGTTATCATCCAGAAAACCGATCGGTTCCAGGTTAAGCTGGGGGTTTTTCTGCATCTCACGTACGATCAATGCGCCAGCATCGCCCGCGCCGATAATTATGGTTTTCTTTTTTCTTCCGGGACGATTTATGACAATATTATTAACCCGCGAAGCCTCCGCTAATACACGGATGGCTACCCGAAATCCACCAATGCATAAGATGGATAGCACCCAATCGATGATCAATGCTGATCTGGGAAAACCGGAAAAAGCACCCAGATAGAAAAAAGCACTCATCGCAGCCGCCACAAGAGCTGAAGCGGCAGTGACAGCGACAAGTATGATCTTCAATTCATTAAGACTGGCATATACCCACAGCCGCCGGTATAACCCAAAGAACGAATAGACCAAGGGTTTAACAACCAGGGCAGTCCCGATCATAAAATAGGCCGAGGGCAAATACAGCAGGAACAATGGTCCCCACTCTAAACGCAGTAAATAACTGCCTAAAACAGTAGCTACAGTAATAACCAGGTCAATGGCAATTACATACCGATTTCGAAAGGTTCGAATAGTCCTCATGCTAATTACTGACCTCTAAGCTGGATGACGGTGCTAACCGTACGGAGGAGTATGAAAACATCCAAAAGAATATTCCGTTTCTTAATGTAATAAAGGTCATATTCGAGTTTTACAGCTGTTTCTTCCGTATTTTCTGCATAGCGTTGGTTGATCTGCGCCCAACCGGTAAGCCCGGGTTTTACAAATAAACGAGCGCGGTAGAACGGGATCGAATTTTGGTAATCAGCGACCAATTCAGGTCTTTCTGCCCGCGGCCCAACCAAGCTCACACTTCCTTTTAATACACTCCAGAATTGTGGGATTTCATCCAAATGAGTTTTTCGCAGCAACCGCCCGATCCGGGTAGTCCGGTCGTCATTTCTGGTTGCGGTGCGAGCAACACCATCTTTTTCAGCATCCTGGCGCATGGTACGGAATTTGACGATCTTGTAGGGTTTTCCATTCATTCCCAAGCGGTTTTGGCTGAAGAAAACCGGTCTGCCACTTTCGATCAGGATAGCCAAACTGATGAAGGGGGTAAGAAGAGCTAACCCCAAACAACCCACCAGTCCGCCAAAGATATCCATAAGGCGTTTGAAGATCAAATATCCACCCGAAACATCAGCTTGCTCAGCAAAGGTGCGCAGCACCCAGTCCGACGGAAGTAAAAAGATCGGGACCCTGCCGGTTAGTTCTTCATAAACAACTTCCATCGAAAGGATACGGATATTGTTTTCACTGGCATTCAACAGCACCTTTACCAGTTCTCCATTCATAGGACCGGATATGGCTATAACCAAATCGGTAATTTGCTCGGATTCTATGATCCCCTTAATGGCTTGGGAATTACCAATTACCGGGTATTTTTCAACCAAAGTGTTTTTCTTTTCCGGATCATCATCAATCAGACCGACCAAGTAAAAGGGAGGCGGCCAGACCTCGAGAAATTTGCTCACCAAAATCGATCCGGATGTCCCAGCGCCAACAACCAATACACGCCGCATGAAACGCGGCGCTTGAAAGATACGCACATAGATCGCCCGCCAAATTAATAAGAAAATGACGGATGCTATAAGATAAACCGCAATCCCGATCCGAGGTAATGAAGTTGGATCGGATGAGAAATAAATAACCAAATAGATCAAAGCGCTAACTAAACCTGCCAAGGCAATCCCTTTGACGTTCTCCACCAGAATGCCGGCTTTCTTGATGTCATACAATTCCGTCATCAGCGTGGCGGTGAAAAGCGGAAGCAAGAAAAACCAAAATGGCGGACGAGTACTGAGGAATTCCCAAGAGAAGTTCAACCAGGCGTCTTGTTGAGCCCAAAAATACAAAGCGATCAACAATGCGATAATATTGGCGAGCAGATCCCCGATTAGGAGGATCGTCCGCCTTTCACTGATCGACAAACGCCAGATTGATTTTTGACTGGAAGTCGGATTGATCATACTGATTTATTTGCCTCGAATAGAGAGGTAAAGTAACTCCAAATAAAACCACTGCCCCAGCATACATGCATAATGAACATGGCGATCGGCATTCCAAACACCAAGGCGAAATCCTTATCCCGCTGGGCTGTGGAAAGACCGCCCAAACTAAGTATACAAAAATATGCCAATAGCCCAAATAATAACATCCATCGGGCGATCCGCCAAAAGAAAGAAAGGATTATCAAGCCAAGGATCCCACCCACAAAAAAAGGTGGAATGATCTGCCGCCAGCGCACGGTATCCGGATATTTCTGTAACATCCTCAACTTCCAGTAACCGTAACGCCAGTACTGCTGCATCAACGACCAAAATGTCGGCCGGGAGAAGTATTGGGTGCGAATACCTGGATCAAGCCATATCCTTCCGCCATTTTGGCGGATGCGAACATTCAATTCATAATCTTCGTTCGTAAGCAGCTCTTCATCGAAGAAGCCAATTTGGTCGATCAATGATCGATAAAACGAACCAAATGGGACTGTATCGACGATCCCGGCAGAGGTTGCGTACCTGTAACGGGCATCGCCCACCCCTAAGGGATTTGAGGCAGCGGCGGCGATCGAACGAGCTTGCCAGCCAGGTCCACCAGGTTTGATCTCCCATACACCACCAACGTTTTGGCCGAGTCCTGATTCAAGGTCGCTAACACACCGTTCCACATAGTCTGCCTGGGGAACACAATGTGCGTCCAGGCGAACGAATATATCATTTTTTGCCACCCGCAATGCAATATTTAAACCGGACGGGATGGCTTTCTTGGGGTTTTCGACAACAACAATTTTTAACTGTGGGTGGGAATCAGAAAAAGTATTGATCGCTGCCCTGGTACCATCGGTAGACATTCCATCCGCAATGATGACTTCTATTTGCTGTATGGGAAATGTCTGTGCAGCAATAGCGGCCAGTAACGGGCCGATGGTTTTTTCTTCATTTAGGCAGGGGATGATTATGGATACAGTTGGCATGGCTTCTATAAAATTGAGAGGCTTATCCTCACTGTTTGATCTCCTGTTGAATGGGAAGTTTTATAATGAAACAACTTCCGGCGCTCGGGGCACTCTCAACCTCAATCTTACCACCATGTGCCAAAATAATTTGTGTAGCTATCGCTAATCCCAGTCCAAATCCACGTTCGGTTCGGTCGGAACGGGCTTTGTCGACCTGGTAAAAACGTTCAAAGATCCGCCGTTGATCTTCAAGAGGAATGCCGACGCCATCGTCGCATATGG
>DATMYN010000095.1:0-3148 GCA_035560875.1 Longilinea sp.
AGCTTTTTACACGCCTCCTTGGAGGAAATGTGCCATTGGGCGGTCACTACCCTGAATAAGGGAGAGTACACCGGTACGCGGCTGCTGCCAGCGGATATGTACGACCAGATGTGGACAGCCGTGGCCGATCGAGGGTACGGACGCCCGGGTATCTATGAGGATATGGGATTGGGCTGGACGCTTGGGCATTTCAAGGGGGCGCGTACCATCAGCCACGGGGGGATGGGCTTTGGTTGGACGGATTTCCTGCTCATCATGCCCGAGAGAAACAGGGCTGCCGTGATCTTGTGTAATGAAGAGTCCTATGCCCGTACCAACACCATGCGGGCGGTTGCCAATGTCATGCTGGATGAACAACCCGAGGTTGGTCAGGTATCCTGGATGGTGCCCATCACCCGGGCGATGGCTGCCGGAGGTATGAAAGCGGCTTATGAATGTTATGAGGAACTAAAAGCGGTAGACTCCCAAGAGTATTACTTTGATGAGGAAGATCTGTGTAATTTGTCGCTTCAACTGGTGTGCGCCAGGAATTTTGATGTAGCCGTAGGGGTTTTGGGGCTGAACAGTTACGTGTACCCCGAACATATCGGGACGTACCTGCAGTTGGCTAAGCTGTATCTGCACCACGGCGATCGTGCTTTGGCTGAACGGACGTTGAAAAAAGCGCTGGAGATCGAGCCGGAAAACGAGGAGGTGGAGAAGCTATTGGAAGGGATTTGAATATAATACCCATTAGGGAAGCATATCTGACCAAGCACTCTCCTTTTTAAGAGAGTGCTTTTATTTTCCCCTCTTGACAATTTGTAAATTAGATGTAACATTGCAAAGATTGCAAATGCAATAATACTATCAGCAAATATTGCAAAAAGGATTATTTATGACCGACGATCAATTAATTCCTTTAGCGTTAGAGATCCGGGTGTTCGCTACCTTATTGTTGAAATTTTTCGGCGATTCGCTGGACGCCCGCCTGAAAGCCAGCGGTGCTGAGGTTAGCTCTTTACAATTTGGCTTTATGCAAATACTGCTCAACGAACCCGTGACGATCAGCATCTTGAGCCAGCGTTTCAACATGGAACCGTCCACCATCATGCGTTCCATGGATGCGCTGCAGGCGGCAGGGTATGTCGAGCGGGGTGTGGATCCCAAGGACCGGAGGCGCAACCCGCTATACCTCACCGATAAAGGCCGCCAATTGATGCAGGCCGTTCCGGTGATCGCTCCGCAGGATACCGCTTTACAGGCATTGGATACCCTCGGATATGAGCAAGCCGTTCAACTGCGCGATCTGCTAAAGGATTTCATCTCGCAGTCGGCGGATGGAAAGATGATCGTGATGATGATGGCGGCAGCCGCCGCCGCCCAAAAACCGCAGTGATCAGGCAGAGCGTCTGCCTGTATAGAAAGGGAGTATTTTGGAATGAATACGAAGAACGAAAACGTGATCGAAGTAAAAAACCTGGTCAAACACTACGGAACGGTGCACGCCGTGGATGGCGTGTCCTTCACCATCCGCCAGGGCGAGATCTTTGGCATGTTGGGGCCGAACGGCGCCGGCAAGACCACCACCATCGAATGTATCGAAGGCTTGCGGACGCATGATGAGGGCAGTATTCAAGTGCTGGGGTTGGATCCACATAAAGATGGCTATGCCTTGAAAGAAAGGATCGGCATCCAATTCCAATCCGCCGCCCTGCCGGAGCGCATCAAAGTTTGGGAAGCGTTGGATTTGTTCGCCTCGTTCTATCAAAAGCGGGTGGACTGGCGTTCCATACTTAAAAAGATGGGGCTGGAAGAGAAAGAAAAAGCATTTGTCAGCAAACTATCCGGCGGTCAAAAACAGCGCGTCTTCATCGGTCTCGCGCTGGTCAATGACCCCGAACTGTTGTTTTTGGATGAATTGACAACCGGGCTGGACCCGCAGGCCCGCCGGGCCATGTGGGACCTGGTGCGCGAGATCCGCGACCAGGGCAAAACCATCTACCTGACCACCCACTTCATGGAAGAGGCTGAACGCCTGTGCGACCGGGTGGCCATTGTTGACCACGGCAAGTTGGTGGCGTTGGATACCCCCCAGAACCTGATCGAATCGTTGGGTGAAGATAACCGCATCGTATTTGAGATCAGCGGTGAGATGGATCTGACCAAACTGCGCGCCGTCGCCGGCGTCAGCCGGGTGGAGACCATGGGTGAACGCGTGATCGTTTATGGAAAAAAGGAAGGCTTGGTCGGCAAGGTTGTCAACCAACTGGAGAAATCCGGGGTTGTGTTCAACAACCTGCATTCCGAGCAGCCCAACCTGGAAGATGTATTCTTGAAATTGACCGGGACTGAGATCCGGGACTAGGAGCGTTGCGATGCATACCTTTTTAAAATTAGCCTGGATGCAGACCAAGTTATATCTGCGTGAACCGATGGCGGTATTCTTTACCCTGGCGTTTGGCCCGCTGATGCTGGTTATGATGGGGTTTATTTTCGGCGGTCAAGCCCGGGCAGAGCTGGGCGGCATCAGCCAGTTGGATTATTCCGTCCCAGCCTACATTGCCTTGGTGGTCGGTATGACCGGGTTGACCTCCCTGCCGATCACGGTAACCCAGCGGCGGGATATGGGCGTGCTGCGGCGCTATTCTGCCACACCCCTAAAACCCATTATCTACTTCATGGCGGATGTGGTCGCTCCGGTGATTGTGACCCTGATGGGGATCGCCATTCTGGTGTTGATGGGCCTCTTCATATATAAGGTTCAATTTCCCGGTAATGTGTGGGATCTGGTTGGGGCAGTGTGCTTGACCATCCTGTCCTTTTACGCCCTCGGGTTTGCCCTGGCAAGCCTCTACCCGAATACCCGCGTAGCCATGGTGGTGGGTAATGTACTGGTCATCCCGGTGGTCATCTTTTCCGGGGCGATGGTCCCATCGGAAGTGATGCCGGCTGCGATGAATACGATCGCCCAGTTCGATCCGCTGACCCACGCCGTCACCCTCATCAAGGGGCTATGGTTCGCCGGCGCGTGGGGCGATCACTTACTGGAGGTGGGAGTGCTGGGCGGCATTTTCGTGGTGTGTACCCTGATCGTGGCTTTTACATTCAAGTGGGAGTGACCGGTAAACACGCCATTATGGTAAATATTACTAAAGGAGTCCTCAAA
>DATMYN010000096.1:0-5485 GCA_035560875.1 Longilinea sp.
CCTCCAAGGTAGCGCGGTCGGTTGTGTCACCTTCATCTACTTTGAATTTTAGGTTACTGATTTTTGATCGAATGGCTTTTAGGTCTTTTTCCGGCTCGCCCCGATCGGCGATGATTTGAACGGTAGATCCTGGAACCACATAATTATCCAATTCACTTAAAATAGCTGCGCCGCGCCAGTTCCAACCCAATACTAACGTGTCTTCTGGCTTTGCTGTTGAAGGTTGGCGTTTGGTAAAGGCACTAGTATCAATGGATGCTTTCCCGTCCATGAGAATTTTGTCATCATCTTCGGCGATCAAAATGATCTGATCGTCGGCCTTGATGATCGTATCCATAGCCGGATTAAGTGCTGCTCCACCTGAAGCTGCCGAAAGCCCCATCACTGTGTTCTTCTCGAAGGCATTTAATGTCTCACCATATGTTTTGCCAACAAACTCTCCCGGCGGTGTGATGTAGATCTCGTCGCCGCCGAAGTCCATCAGTTCGGTGTAGATAACGGATAAGCCGTTTTGACGGCAGGTTTGGGCGACCACGCGTGCGACGAATGTGCCCACCAGCACCCATTCCACCTCGCCCTTACCGATCACCTGAGCCACTTCCATGTTCTTGGGTTCGCGGATCTCGGCTACGATGTGGTAGGGTTTCTCACTTCGGTCGGGATGGTTGGTGACCGCTAAAACGGTCTTGATCACCTGGGGATCGGGATCTTCCGTATCGGGGGAAAGCACGACCATGGCCTTGGCTGTATCGGGACTGCCTAAGGGCAGATCGGCCAAGTCCATCGGAGAGCCGCTGCGGAAGACCAGGCGGGTTCTCCCCGTGCTTTCGATTCGCGTGTAGATATCGTCGTGCATCTCCACCGGGTCGCGGTCGGCTAAGACCACGATGCAGGATCTGCGTTGGTTCTCATTGGCAGCCACCAACTCAGATATGATCGTGTAGATCTGTTCGGACCATCCCAGGATGAGGATGTGGCCATCTTCGATCACCCGTGAGCGGCCTTTGCGCAGGTCATCTAATTTCCCCTCGATACCGCTGGAGAGGATACCGATGAGGGTGCTTATGATGAACACACCACCCAGGGTGGGCAGCACGAACATTACGATCCGGAATCCCCAACCCGCATCTCCACCCATGGTACCGGCATCCAGGGTACGCATAAGGGCTAACCAAACGCCCTCCCAGAAACTCACTGGGGGCTCCCCTTCTGGGGAGATATTGCCAAATACCAGCACAAGCGCTGATATGATGATGATGACCAGGGATACAATTCCCAAGGCGGCGATAAGCGCTCCGGGACCTTTGGCAAACAGGTTATCGGTCCAGTAACGGAAACGCTCGTTGAATGGTGCTCTCTTGCTCATAGTTCCTCCGAAGATAGATGTATGCTTGATCGGCTCGAATACGGCCGTGATATCCTTATCCCTTTGCCCAACTTCTGGGTGGTTTCTCTAATTTCCCGGTTAATTCTCGAATGGCATCACTGGCGATCCAGCGGGCAGTGGGTGTGTTTAAACTGCGGATCTCCTCCGCAACGGCGATCGCCCGCAGGCACAATGCCCGGTTGCGTTTTCCCACCTGCCGTAAAGCCCAATTGACCGCTTTCTTGACAAAATTACGGTCATCGGTGGCATACTGGATCATGAGGGGGAAGAAAGGCTCGAAATCAGTATCATGCATGGCTTTATTGTGGACAGCCATACCGCACATCAGCACAAACCCTGCCCGGCGGATGAATTCCTCCGGACGGTGCGGCCACTCCAGGGCGCATTCAAACGCATACGGCGATGCATCCAGCAGGCCGCCGCACACCAGATCGGTCACATCCCAAGAGTCGAAGTCTTTCGCCCAGGTTTCCATTTGTTCACGTGTCACCAAAGCGGGGTCATCCACCATCCCGGCCATGATCCGGGCTTCGTGGATACCGGTCTGCCAAAGCTGGAGCGCCAGGGCATGATCGCACACTCCTTTGGAGATGGCTTGCATCTGGGGTAATGTGACCCCTAAACGGTTTTCACCTCGGATCCCAAAGCGGCTCTGTTTTTCCAGCTCAACAGGGTTGGCCATTGCTTTTAAAGCGGTCACGGCTTCTTCCAAGGATAATGTTTTTTTTGTTTGACTCACTATTTTTCCCACCCGACCCATTCGATATCGATGACTTCTTCAAATCGTTTCGCCATCACCTGCATGGCTTCGGGGTTGTTATCTATAAGGATGAAAAAGCGCTTTGCTTCAAGACAGGCTTCGCCAATTGTACCCGAACCGGCAAAGAAATCCAAAACCACGTCGCCGGGGTTGGAAGAGGCGGTGATGATGCGGCGCAGGACGCCCAACGGTTTTTGGGTCGGGTAGCCGGTTTTTTCAGAGCCGTTGGTTGCCACAATGGTGTGCCACCAGGTATCGGTAGGTAGTTTACCGATGGCTGCTTTTTCCGGTCCGACCAGCCCCGGTGCCATATAGGGGATACGCTCGATGGCTTCTACATTAAATGTATAGTTTTTGGGATCTTTGGCGTACCACAGGATGTTATCGTGTTTGGGCGGCCATTTTTTCTTGGTGCGGGCTCCATAATCGTATGCCCAGATGATCTCATTAAGAAATGAATCCCTGCCAAAGATACCATCCAGCAGCACTTTGCAGTAATGTACTTCGCGGTAGTCGATGTGAAAATACAGGCTGCCGTGTGGGCTGAGCAGACGATGGGCTTCGATCAGCCTCGGTTCCAGAAAAGCCAGGTAATCATCAAAGCTGTCCTGGTAAGCATGCGCGCTAAGCTTCTCGGTCTCATACCGCTGCCCGGCGAACCCGGTGCGGTCACCGCTCTCGGACCGGACGGTACGGATCTGTGTGCGCTGCTGCGTACGTCCGGTATTGAACGGCGGATCGATGTAGATCAAATCCACCGAAGAATCGGGCAAATTCTGCAGTATGGGCAGGTTATCACCGAAAAAAATGCGGTGCGGCATTGAAGTATTGTAGCAGATTTTAAAACGAAGGAAAGAAATACCGATTTATCACTTATGTAAACTTACTCTAGCGGATAATCCTTAAACAATTCCGGCATCAACACCTCAACCCCTGGGTTGAACGCTTCCAATTCCTGTTGGATCTGCTCAAGGTGCATGCGCCGCGGATAGGGAGCATGCAGGTCGACCGGCCGCCAGGCCGGGCGCCGCTGCCAGTGGAGCGGCCGAAAGAAATCATCCCAATGGATCGGCACGATACGGCGCGCCCCCACGGTCTTGTTCTTTTCGGCGATATCTTGGGCCGGGTCATACGGCATGGTGAACCAGATATCCGCCGGCAGGGGCTGCTTGCCGAACAAAAACCGCTGTCCGCCCAGGGTGATGCGGTAGCCCAGGTTTTGGTCCATGCGGTAATCGCTAAGGCGCAAAGGGTAGCGCAGCCGGCGTGGTAAGGGCTTGTTGATCAAGAAATCCGCCGGGGTGTGGATGTGGCTGCTTACGGTAACATCGATCTGGGCAGGGCCAAGAGTAAAGGTATCCCCCACCGATACCAGGTGAAGCTGGAATTCGGGCAGCCCGACCGCCCGGCAAATGTTGACGATATTGGCGCTGCCGTACACCGGCGCACCGGTCAGCCGGGCCGCTTCGGGCACATCCAGCAGGTGGTCGTAATGCCCGTGCGTTACCAAAATGGCATCCGCTTGGGGGATATGCTCGTGGATCAGGTCGGTCTTGGGGCGGGCGCGCAGCCACACGAACATGCCGAACCACGGCCGGGTGAAGGAGGGGTCGATGATGATCGTGAAATCATCTGTCTTCAATTCGACCCCGGCCACACCCAGCCAGCGGAAGCTCAACTTGTTACTCGCCGATGATCTTGATGAGGACGCGCTTGCGGCGGGTGCCGTCGAATTCGCCATAAAAGATCTGTTCCCAAGGGCCAAAATCCAATTTACCTTCCGTAACGGCCACCACCACCTCGCGCCCCATTACCTGGCGTTTCAGGTGCGCATCGGCGTTATCCTCGCCGGTATCGTTGTGGCGGTAGTATCCAATGGGTTGGTGGGGGGCTAACTTCTCAAGCCAGCGGTCATAGTCGGCATGCAATCCGGGTTCATTATCATTGATGAAGACGGACGCGGTGATATGCATGGCATTCACCAGCACGAGCCCTTCTTTTATACCGCTTTCTACCAGGGCTTCTTCCACCTGAGCGGTAAGGTTCACAAAACCACGCCGGGCGACAACGTCCATCCAAATTTCTTTACGAAAACTCTTCATGATAGGTATCCTGTTCTTTTTATTAATGCACATCTATTGTAATCGATGAAGCCTTTCAAACATTACTTTTCCCTTTATGAGTGTGAATTAGTACATCCATACCTTGGCGTAAGGCAAAAAACACGCTATAGTGATGCATGTTTCTGTTAATAAATCATCTTTCGTAATGATTGAGGTGTACATGGCTTTCCCCAACCCCCTTGTGGATGGAAACTTCCGCTTAACCAAGACCGAACCGTCCAACCTGGCTTCATTCACCGAATTGATCGCTGAGGCTTTTGATGCCAAAGCCGATCTGGAAAATATCCGCAATAAATATGTGGGCGGCAGCCATTACGATTGGGATGTATCCCGTTTGATCTGGGACGAAGATCGCATCGTCCAACATTGGGGAGTGTGGGGCTATGAGATGCGGTTGGGTTCGGCGCTGATCAAAATTGCCGGGGTTGGGGCCGTTTGTACGCACCACGCCTACCGAAAACGCGGGCTCATGTTCGCCGCTGGTACCGATTCGCTGAATGCCGCCCGCCACAATGGATATGACCTGGCTATGCTGACCGGCATCCACTACAAGCCGATGGGGTTCCGGCGCGCCTGGAATGATGAGACCTGCCGCATTGCCTTGAAGGACCTTCCCGAAAAACAGCCCACCCCGGTTTACCGGCGGTTAAGCAACCGCCATTTTGAGATGGTTGTGGATCTGTATAACCGGGAGTATCAAGCGTTCGCAGGTACCGCCGTGCGGCCAACCTATCAAACCAAAGGTGTGGATGAGGGATTTTATGGCTGGTTCGATCCCCAGGAAAAGTTGTTGGGCTACATCCACATCGATCCCAAACCGGCCAAAGGTGAATTGAAATGTTTCGAAGCCTGCGGGGACATCCAGGCGGTTTTAGCGGTGGCATCCGATCTGGCCTGGGAATTGGAATGCACGACCTTGGCATTATTCAATTTTCCCTATGCACATCCAATAATGAGGCTGGTGCGCAGCGGAATTTGCACCCTCGAGCAAAAATTCTGTGTACAAGATAACTGGTTGGTCAGCTTGATCAACCTGAACAGCACCCTGCAAAAGCTGCTTCCCCAGCTTTCAGAACGCCACGCCCAATCCGCCCGGAAGAACTGGCAGGGGAAACTATTGCTAAAGGCGAATGATCAAAGCGCCATGCTGGATATCGATGAAAACGGGGTAAGCCTGATAGATGGCAAGGATTCACCGCACGTCATCGATGGCGG
>DATMYN010000097.1:0-2952 GCA_035560875.1 Longilinea sp.
CCAGCGTTTGCTATCGGCTCTTTTATATCCCTCTGGTGTACTGCGCCATGCCCCGCATATTCTGGCAATGAACCGAAAAGGGCAGTCCAGCTTATGGGGGTTTGGTATCTCCGGCGACTTTCCCGTTATGTTGGTGCATGTTCGTGATGGCGAATCGCCCTTGTTGACCGAAGCCCTCCAAGCATTTATGTACTGGCGAAATCGCCATATCACCATCAATCTGGTGATTCTAAACGATCAGGATACCGGATATGCCCTTGATCTTCACAACGCTATCCATCGCCAAATCGCCCGGATCGGGGCGGAGGTATTACTGAACCATCGTGAAGGTATATTTGTTCTGCGAGCAGACCAACTTCAGCCCGAAAACAAGATCTTATTAGAAACGGTGGCGGGGGTGGTCATGGACGAAAAAAGCGGTTCATTGGCTGATCACGCATTACGGATACTCTCCCAGTCAACCCGGCTGCCCCGGTTCACCCCCTCCCTTTCTCCGGTGTGCAGCCCGGATATCACCCTGCCGCTTCAAATACCAACTGATCTGCTAATGGATAACGGTTTGGGTGGTTTTAGCCGAGACGGCAAGGAATATGTTATTCATCTTCAGGCCGGACAGCACACCCCCCACCCATGGGTGAACGTGATCGCCAACCCGCAATTCGGATTCCTGGTTTCAGAGACAGGGTCGGGTTGTACCTGGGCTGGGAACAGCGGTGAGAACCGACTTACCCCCTGGCGGAATGATCCGGTGACGGATATGCCGGGGGAAGCCCTTTACCTGCGAGACGAAGAAACCGGGCAGATATGGTCCCCAACCCCCATGCCCGCCGGAGAGCAAACCACCCATGTGATTCATCACGGGGCAGGTTATTCGATCTTTGAGAGCCAAAGCCATGGCTTAAACCAGAACCTGCGCTTGTTTGTTGCCCCTGACGCACCGGTAAAAATTGCCCAACTGCGTCTGAAGAATTTGTGGGATCGTCCCCGCCGGATCACCATTACCTATTACGCTGAGTGGGTCCTGGGCACTACCCGGGATGCATCTCAAGCGCACATCGTTCCGGAATTCAATCCCGCTAAAAATGCGCTATTGGCTGTGAATTATTACAATAGCGAATTCACCAACCAGGTTGCCTTTTTGGCGGCGAATAAAAAACCACATGGAATTACCACAGATCGGAGCGAGTTCTTAGGGCGTTTGGGCTGCCTGCGTGCTCCTGAAGCCCTCAAACGGATCGGGTTGGCAAGCGCTGTGAATGCCGGGTTGGATCCTTGCGCCGCCATGCAATTGCATGTTGATTTAGCCCCGGGGGCATCCAAAGAAGTCCATTTCCTCATTGGCGCGGGAGCCAATAAGGTAGAAAGCCTGGCGTTGATCGAACAAGTCCAAACCCATGTCGAGTCTATCTGGCAATCCGTCCATCAACATTGGGATGGTATTTTGAACTCAGTAAAAGTTGAAACACCTGATCCCAGCATGGATCTGATGCTTAACCGCTGGCTGTTATATCAGACGATATCGGGGCATTTGTGGGGGCGTACCGGGTTATATCAATCAAGCGGTGCCTTCGGATTCCGAGACCAACTGCAGGATGTTTTGGCGCTGGAACATACCCGACCGGATATCGCTCGGGCACAGATTGTGGAGACCGCCCGCCACCAATTTGAGGCAGGCGATGTGCTGCATTGGTGGAATCCACCCGCCGGACGAGGGGTGCGGACCCGCTTTTCCGATGACTTGCTGTGGCTGCCATTTATTACCGCCGAATATGTTACCTCAACCGGAGATGCGTCCATCTTAACCGAAGAAATACCATTCCTGAATGGTGAGATCTTAAAGATCGGTGAAGTGGAACGGTATGCTCAATATGATCCGACACCATTAACAACGACCCTCTACCAACACTGCCGCCGGGCACTTGAAAAGGGAACTACCAAGGGTATACATGGATTACCCCTGATGGGGTCGGGGGATTGGAACGATGGCATGAACCGGGTTGGTGTGGAAGGGCGCGGCGAGAGCGTTTGGCTGGGCTGGTTCCTGCATACCACGCTAACGCGGTTTTCAGCGTTGGTCGCCTTGATGAAGGAAGACCCGGCTCCCTATCTTCAACAAGCCAAATCATTGTTAAAAATGTTGGAAGAGAATGCCTGGGATGGAGATTGGTACCGGCGCGCTTTCTATGATGATGGTTCACCATTGGGATCAAAGCAAAGTGATGAATGCCAGATCGATTCGATAGCACAATCTTGGGCTGTCATTTCTGGCGGAGCAAATCCAATTCGGGCTGAGGCAGCCATGCAGGCTGTCAACCAGCAGTTGATTAAACCTTCCGAGCAGATGGTATTGCTGTTTACCCCGCCGTTTGACCGGACAACCCATGACCCCGGTTACATAAAAGGGTATTTGCCGGGCATACGTGAAAATGGCGGTCAGTACACCCACGCCGCCACCTGGACAGCTTGGGCATATGCCAACCTTGGTCAGGGCGATAAAGCCATGGAGTTGTTCGGCTATCTAAATCCTATCCATCACGCCGATACGCCGGAAAAAGCCGCCCGTTATTTGGTTGAGCCGTATGTTGTTGCTGCAGATATTTACAGTGTTGCCCCGCATGTTGGTCGTGGGGGTTGGACCTGGTACACCGGTTCTTCGGGATGGATGTATCGTTTAGGTCTTGAAGCGATACTGGGTATTACCAGGGTGGGTCAGGCGCTGCGTATAACCCCGTGCATTCCACATGATTGGCCTGGCTTTAAAGTGGACTATCGTTTTGGAAACTCGCTTTATAAGATAAGCGTAGAAAATCCACATAAGGATAACCGGGGTGTCCAACAGATTGTAATGGATGGAAAATTGTTGTCCGGTAACTTGATCCCATTGGAAGCGGACGAATTGTTACACATTATAAATGTCACAATGGGACAATTGAAATCTTTTTTATAGTCTAC
>DATMYN010000098.1:0-2294 GCA_035560875.1 Longilinea sp.
AATTATAATCGACCCTTGTGTGGAAGTGAATTTAAACGCGTTTTCAACTATGTTGTTAAACACCTGCGCCAAGCGGTCGCTATCGCCATTGATGATCGGAAATACCGGCACATCCAATTTTAGCGCAGCCCGAGGTGTTTCCACCGGCGAGGAAAAACGATTGACGACAGCCATCAATAAAGTATTTAGATTAATTGGCGTCATGTTGAAAATCGCCGTTCCCCCTTCCAAGCGAGCCAATGAGAGCAGATCCATCACCAGGCGGTTCATATAGCCCGCCTCATCATAAATAACTTGGGCAGATTGTTTCAGTGCCTCCGGTGAATCAGCAGTGCCATCCAGAATTGCTTGGGCAAACCCTTGGATGGAAGTGAGCGGTGTCTTAAGATCATGAGAGACATTGGTTAGAAAATCGCGCTGCGAACGTGAACTGGCTTCTACTTTACGGCTCATATCATTGAAAGCACTGGCTAACATACGCACCTCAGCGGGACCTTCTTCGGGAATGATCTGGTGCTTTCCCTCAGCCAGTTTGTTCGAGGCATGGATAATCTTTCGCAGAGGGCTGTTTACCCAATTGGTCATGAAAATACTGATGAATAATGCCAAAACAAAAGAAGTACCGACCGCATAAGCGATGGGAAGGGTTAATTCATTACGCACATATAGTAAAAAGGAGAGCCTGGGGCGCGTATCCATGATGACCAGGTATTGGCCGTTACCCACCAACCTTGCCGAATACACCCAAAAAGTCCGGTTGGCGTCTCTGAAAATATTCATCATAGAAATCGTGGAAGTAAGCACACGGTCTTGAAGGTTTACAGAGGGATAGATGGCAGCACCCGTATCATAGATCGGATTCCCCTGGGCATCCAAGATCACAATGCGAAGATCATTAGCGATGGATAGATCAAGTAAATTCTCTTGATCCTCCGGCCAGGTAATTTCATCCCCGGAGGTATTGATGATTTGGGTTTCAGTCTGTCTTATTTTAAGGATCGATTGCCAAAATAAAACCGGGTTTTGAGCCAAGGCAACCAACACACCGCCAGTTAACGTAAATGTAACGAAAAGGACAAGCAGAGAATAGCTGAGCCAAAGGCGTGAACGAAGTGATTTCAACATCAGGCAACCAATTTGTAACCAATGCCGGTGATGGTTTCAATGTGAATGGCGCAGCCGGTTAACCGCCGGCGTATTTGGGCAACATGCATATCCACGGTGCGGGTCTGTCCGGCAAAATCAAACCCCCAGGCGATTTTTAACAGTTGTTCACGCGTTAGAACCTGGCCAAGATGCTGCGCCAGAGTCAGTAACACTTCAAACTCCTGAGTACGCAGGGTGATCACTTGTCCATTTATCCTCACCTCACGCCGGGAGGGGTCAATCTCTACATCTTTAACTCTGATAGTTCCGCCAACCTCCGGCGAATGAGTGGAAATTCGACGTAAAATGGCTTTCACCCTGGCAACCAACTCGCGCGGGTTGAAAGGTTTGGTCATATAGTCATCAGCACCCAGTTCAAGACCCAAGATTTTATCAATATCTTCATCCCGGGCAGTTAGCATAATAATGGGAAGAAGCGCATCGGTTGTACGGACCCGGCGGCAGATCTCAAAGCCATCCACCCCCGGCAGCATCACATCCAATACGATCAAATCCGGCCTGTCATTCGCGACCGACTTAAGAGCATCCAGGCCGTTTTCCACGGCCTGGACCTTATAACCTTCTCTCTCAAGATAGATGCGCGAAAGTTGCAGAATATTCGCTTCATCATCGACAAGTAAGATCAGTTCACCAGCCATATCCACCCTTTAGTGAATTAATCCTCACAACTACAATCAGGCATGAAAACTACGGCTTCAATTTCAACGGCTGCACCCTTAGGAAGAGCAGCGACCTGCACGGCTGAGCGGGCTGGAGGATTTTCGGTAAAATATTCCGCATAAACTGCATTCATGGCAGCAAAATCGGCAATATCACGCAGAAATACGGTTGTTTTTACGATTTGCTTCAATTCAGCGCCGCCGGCTTCAACGATGGCTTTGAGGTTTTCAAGCGCACGACGGGTTTCAGCGGTTACACCACCCTCAACAAGGTTCCCGGTTGCCGGATCGAGACCAATTTGACCGGCAGAGTATATGAAATGACATACCTTGATCCCGGCAGAATACGGTCCAATCGCCTTGGGGGCACCATCAGTTGTGATTACCTGTTTTCCTTTACATGAACCCATTCGTTCCTCCATATGAAAGTGGATTTTGTAACCTGTTAGTATTCTAAGCGATTATATA
>DATMYN010000099.1:0-2962 GCA_035560875.1 Longilinea sp.
TTATCGTTCTGTATAATCACTAATTCATTCCATAAGGAGACGAGTATGTTTGAACGAATTATTCGAGCCATTACTTTTAAAACCCCTGTGTATAAGGAAGTCGCCGAGGATCCCAGCTTTACCACCAGCGCCTGGCTGATCGTGGCCGTGGCTGCTCTGGCCAACCAAATTGGCGGGCGGGCTGCCCAACTTACCTACGGCCGGGTTGGCAGTTTCTTCTTCGGTGTTCTATTTGGCACTGCCCTCGCCATCGGCGGTTTTGCCGTGTCCTGCTTTTTGGTAAGCTGGCTGGCCAAACAACTCTTCAGCATCGATCTACCATTTGAAAAAGTGGTGCGGGCTTTAGGTTTGGCTTATGTCTTCAATATCATCGGCATCCTCAGCATTGTGGCTGCTTTCGGTGTAGCCCTGCTGTGCATCACCGGCCCGATCACACTGATCGTCGGTATTGCCGGCCTGATTGCAACCCTGTTTGCCCTTAAAGAGGTCACCAGTCTTGAGTGGGGTCAAACTGTTGTACTGGCTGTGGTAGTAGCCATCGTCAGCATCGTCATCAATCTTATCGTTGGGGCTATCTTTGTTGTACCGGCTGTCGCCACGTTGTATTGATCCCTTAATCAAATAAAAAGCCGGGGATATGCAAATCCCGTCTAGCAGGTAATCAAAAGCCGTTCACTTGATCAAGTGGACGGCTTTATTTATCTCGATCCCCTTATTAATTGTTATTCACCAGCCCCTTTAACTGCTGGCGCAGTTGATTGATCTTCTCACGCGTGGCTTCGACCTGTTCCATCACCTTCTCGTTCTTCTTCAAACCGGACTGCACCATCAATTTCAGGGCTTCAGCCCGGGTCTTCACCGCCCCGGATTCGACCAGCAGATCCAGTTTTTGGCGCAGGTCCAGGTCGGTGCGCACGATCATCAGCCCGGTCAGGTCTTCGGCAGCTTTGCCGACGGACTGCGCCCAACTGGCGGCGGTCACGCCGAATTCTTTCCACAATTCATCCCACTCGGAAGAACGGGGGGTACCCGGGTTTGCGGCGGGGGGTTGTTCTTGGGTAGGGTTGGTTTCGCCTACAGGGTTTTCGCTCATTCTTACTCCTTGGTCTGGTTCTGGTCCGATTGGATCGTCTCGCGCAGTTGGCTGCGCAGTTGGGCGATCTGGTCGGTAATTTCGTTTATTTTCTGAAAAAGGGCATCATTGGCTTTTATGCCCTCGTTGATGAGATAGGCGGCGCTTTCCGAACGGCTCTTGGTAACCTCGGCATCCACCAATTGGTCCAGCCGGTGGAGAGTATCATCGTTGACCCGCACCATGACCACATTGCCGCGCCCCTGGAGGGCATCGCCAATGGTTTGGCCAATATTCTCGACGGTCTTTACCGCTTCTTTAAAGCCGGCGTTCGGTTTGGCCGGGTTGGGATTTTTGGCAGTCTCATCCGCCGGAGCGGGATCGCGCAGCTCCCCATCGATCACGTTATTGCTTTCCATAAGGTACTCCATCTGTAATTTATTCATCGTGTAATTTGTAATTATATTACACGTATTGTTATCGCCTGTCAAGGGGGAAATATTGGATCGGATGACCATAAGGAGAGGGTTCAGGGTGCGTTGAAAGAGCATGCTTCAACGCACCCTACGAAGAGGCTAAAGGCCTTTGAGACCTTTAGGGTCTCGGGATCATTCGTCCCTACTCCAAATCTAGGATGGTGGGCGGGTTTTGAACCCGCCCCTACCAAATACAAATACTCACACGGACTTCATGGAGGTTTGAAGGTTGGCGTCGAATGGCAGCCAAACCCGCCATTTTCATCCATCACGATAACCGTAAGGGCGAAGCATTCGGAGGGCTGCTATTCGCTAGAAGGAAAAAACTGAACCGAATGCTTCGCCCCTACCAAACTGGTGGTTTCGACAGGCTCAGACATAGACAAATCACTTCTTGACAGGCATTTCCAATTTCTATATACTATTAATAACCGAACGCATTCTATTATTGGTTCTTTGTTTTCCCTTTCCTTTTGCCAATTGAATACCTGAAGAAACCAATAAACCGCCGGTAAATCATCACAAAACCAATGAGAGGTAGGGTAACCATGACAAAAAGCTACGTTGTACTGACCGAAGCCGCTCCGATGGATTATTTGGTCGATTATGTGGCGCTGCCGAAGAATTACGGCAGTGAAGCCTATTACAGCCGTCCCGATATCCAAGAGATCCGCCGCACGGTCTTTGAAGCCCTGGATACGCTCAACCAGAAGATCGACCTCAACAGCCAGATCCGCGGGCGCAAGGTGATCATCAAGCCCAACCTGGTGGGGGTGTACCACAATGCCGGCTACCGGGTGGCGGATATGCCCGAATCGACCGACCCGCGTGTGTTCGACTCTGTCATCGAATACCTTACCCGCTTCACCAAAAAGATCACCATCGCCGAATCTTCGGGCGGAGGGCTCGGCACGGTGGGGAATTTCCACACCACCGGCATCGACCGGATCGCCAAACGCTACGGGGCCGACCTTGTGGCGCTGGAAAACCTGCCCATCGACCGCTACATGCTGCCCAAAGCCGAGATCATGAAAGAGGTGTGCATCCCGCGGCTGCTGAGCGAGGTGGTGCGCGGCGAGGCTTACTATGTATCGGTACCCAAGATGAAGACCAACCTGTATACAGGCGTGACGCTGGGCTTCAAGAACGCCATGGGCACCCTGCCGGTCAACATGCGTTACCGCAACCACGGCTATCAGATCAATAAAAAACTTGTCGACCTGTTGTACCTGTTCAAACCGGACCTGAGCGTGATCGACGGGATCGTGGGCGCCGAGGGGCTGACCCCCGGACCGGTGGACCCGGTGGACATGCGCATGATCGTGGCCAGCAACAATTCGGTCGAGGCCGACCGGATCACCACCGAGATGATGGGCTTTGACCCCTCCACCAACAAGCTGATCCTGGAAGCCGT
>DATMYN010000100.1:0-4040 GCA_035560875.1 Longilinea sp.
AATTAATAGAACTCATAAAAAAGACCCGAGGCGGCTTCATCAAAGCAAAAATAGTGGAAGCTATGGCCCTCCGGGTGCGTGAACTCACCGGGTTGCGTGAAAGTCCAAAATTAGCTGCTATCCGCGCCATGACGGCGCAGCGCAGGGGGTTGCTGAAAAGCGGTGTTGATCTAGTCGCATCCGGAGTTATCGGCCAGCCCACCGATATCTTCTTTTTCCATTTGAACGAGTTGGAAAGACTAGCTGCGGGAGAGCAGAGGGATTGGAGAGCTCTGGCGGCTGTACGGCGGCAAAGTTACGAACATGAAAAGCGTCGGAGACTTGTTCCGCGTGTACTGTTGAATGACGGCACCGCCTATTACGAAGGCATGATGGATGCCGGGGATGATGCGAATACTCTCACCGGGAGCCCGGTTTCACCCGGAGTGGTGGAAGGGATCGTGCATGTGGTCCTGGATCCCAGCGGTACCCAGCTTGCCCATGGGGAGATCCTGGTCTGCCCGGCGACCGACCCGGCCTGGACACCCCTCTTCCTAGCGGCCGGTGGGTTACTAATGGAAGTTGGCGGTATGATGACCCACGGTTCAGTGGTGGCACGCGAGTACGGCATTCCGGCTGTGGTCGGCGTACATCAGGTCACAACCCGCCTTAAAACTGGTCAACGCGTGCGCATAGACGGCTCCTCAGGGAAAATAACGATATTGGAATAGACCAGCCTCAACTCGGATAGACGCTTTGAAAATATGACTTAGCAATCTCATCGATGTTATATTGAGCCGCTGATTTCCTGCAGGCGGACGCCATACGCCTGAGCTGATCAAGGTCAGACACAACCTGGCAGATCAAACCGGCCAGTGTGGCTGCATCCCCAACAGGGAACAGCCAGCCGTTAACTCCAGGTTGGATAAGATCACGCGTACCGGGGATATCGCTGCCGATGACAGGAATGCCGTTCGCCAGGGCTTCCAGGGCAACGGTGGGCAGCCCTTCATAGCTCGAGGGAAGCACCAGTAACCGCCAGGAATACAGTAAGGCCCGTGGATCAGGAACAACTCCTAAAAACCCCGCCGATGTGGATATGCCCAATTCACCAGACAACTTTTGTAAAGCCGGACGTAATGGACCGTCCCCAACAATATACAGAGTGAGGTTGGGAATAATTTTTTTCACCATCGAATAAGCCGTAAATAGGGTTGGCAGGTCTTTTTGGCTGGTCAACCGCCCGATAAAGCCAATCGGTATCTCACCCGGAAGCCTATCGGTGTTAATCAATTCCTTAGCCGGGTAGAGACGTGGTACCGCATTGGGGATAAATATCGATTTACACCGCCTCCCTGGCCTGGCGTCCAGATAGGCAACCACAGCCTGTGATACCCCGGCTTCAGCATCCAAGAAATGCGGATATACCCGACCATTGATCGACCAGCGCAGGAAAACTGCCAAAAGGTCGTTCCCCCACTCATGGGTGATGTGCGCCGTCCGGCAAGCGAAAGTGGTTTTCTTACGTGCTTTAAGCCAAATTGCCGCCAGATTACCCAATTGAAAATGGCTGTGGACGATATCCACCGGCTGCGGTATCAAACATTCCAATGCCTGTACCCCGCTTATAAATCCAAACAGATCGCTTGGGTGCCGCCAGGGAACACAGTAAAACACCGGCACCCCCTGTGATTCAACCACCGCCTGCCAGGCGCATTCGGCGGGGGTATTCATTTGCCAAAACGCAGCCAGCTTCACCTCGGCCAGGTTCTGCCGTGCCAGAGAACAAGCCAATTCCAAGCCAAACCGTTCAGCCCCACCGTGCCGTCCGCCAATATCCAAACCGGCAATGACCATGAAAATCCGGGGCGGCATTACAAACCCTCCTTCGCCAACTCAGCCGCAATCGCTTGAACAGGTTGGCGCGATTGAAGCGCCAATCCCTCAAGCTGAACTATGTGGTTAACCCAGTTCGTATCCTTTTTATCAAGGATATTGTTGAGCGTTATTTTAAGGGTAAATCCATTCATTTTATCAAGCGGTAGCAATCTGTCCTGCCAACCCAGGGAGCGGAGGACTCCTTCGGTCTTGCTCAAATAGCTTAGCCACACCGTCGGCACTCCACCCAAGGTCGCCAGCAAACCCGCATGAAGCCGCCATGCCAAGAAACCATCCATTTCGGCATATCGCTGCGTGAGCTGACTGGGAGGATATTCCGTTTCATCGATGGTAACGCTGTCTTGAACATCAGCAGGCATCCCCTCCACAACCGTATGGGCAGCCAAACGGTCGTCCTCTCGTTGTGAAGGTCCGCAAGATTGTCCAAAGAAGGTAACGTGGATTTTCTTCTCTCTGATCAATTCAGTGAATGCGTCACCGATAGTGCGATAATACCCAATCAGGTCAGGTAGGTTGCGTACCATCGCCGTTATAACCGACACACCTATCTGAAAAGAGGTAGAATGCCTCCTGACCCAATGTTCCCCAGGGGGAAAACTAAAGACAGCATCGGGGGCATATTGTACCTGTGATAGCCCCCAACTTTGCAGCAAGTTCAGACTGGTCTCATCCCTGACCCAAACTTGGCGGGCGCTGTGCAGCAGGCGGCGCATCATTCTCATTTCCCATCCCCGGCGGAAGGGCCCAATAGTTTGTGCCAGAGTGAAATAAGGCAGCCCATACTGTTTTGCAAGCCAAAGCTGGGCGGCTGAGGCTGCCAGGGTCCAACCTAATCGCCCCATGGAGAAAAAGGGATTGCCGGGAAGGCTGATCAACGCATCCGCCTGGGAATAAACCCGCCGTAGGTCCTTCCAAGCACCCCGCTGGCGTAATATTGCTTCAGGGGAAGGGATTGCCTTCAACCCGAGTCTGCTAAATCCATTCTCGAGTGGATAATTGGCAATCACTTTGATTGTAACCCCTGGGATGGCTTCCCGTAATTGGCGCACACTCACCTCGAGTAAGGCGACATCACCGGCGTTGCAAAAAGAGTGGAAGTTTGCCAACAGTATAAGGGTCATAGGCTGCACATATTCATCACTACTCGGGCAAATGCCAGCCAGCCGGGTCGAGGATCCGCTAAAACCCGCTCGGGTGAACCAGCCGCGATGACTTTATGAAGGGTAGTGGTTAATGCCGGTACATCACCGACGGGGAATACCTCAACATTGACAGCCTCTGAGTCAACCGCTTGAAATATGAGGGCATCACTGATTATTGCCTGAAGTCCACTGCCCAATGCCAGGGCTAAGCTGCCGCTTTGCGTGGCGCACCGGTGTGGGGCAACATACCAATCTGCCGCCGCGATCCATAAGGCAAGCTCTTCTGCCGGTAGGTAGCGGTCAATGCGGTGCACAGGTGAATGGACTGGTTTTTCGCCACGCCAACCCTCCCCGATCACCGCCAGATGAGCCCGGGTACCAGCGCTTAATAACCCATCAAAGGCTGAAATCAGGTCGGATGTTCCTTTATAAGACCTCTGAAAGCCAAACGTAAGGAAAAGTGGTTCTTCGGTGGGGATGTTCAGGGCGGCACGCGCGGCTGCCCGTAGTGGTAGTTCTGCCTGGGGCGGGTAAAGCGGATGTGGGCTTAACGCAATCGGGCTTGTCGGAAGGAAAAGCTGCTCCAGGGCGGTTTTTTGGGAGGCGGCATGTACGATATACCCATCCGCAATCCGTAAAGCTGTTCGAGCAAGCAGCTTATCTGCCGGGTGAGATTCATGCGGAAGGACATTATGTACCATGTAGATCACCCGCACACCATCACCACGTAGTCGCCTGGTCAGCCAGGCATACCCCGGCGACCAGATCGTATGCCACCAGGGTAATAACAACACCTTAACACAGCCATTACATATGGCTTGGTAAACCGTCTTCCAGGTAGACGGTATTACTGGATCATACAGGTAATCTACCGGCCTCAAATCCAGGGGGGGCAGCGCCGGTTCACGCTGGTTGCGGCCGGGGTAAAGCCCGGCTGGATACTGCCGGCGGTAAGAAATTACGGAAAGGTCAACCCCAAGTCTGTGAAGTGAATCAGCCAGATAAGCGGCATGCAGGGCA
>DATMYN010000101.1:0-3274 GCA_035560875.1 Longilinea sp.
TTGCCAGCGGTTTCCCCATATCGCCAGTGGAATTCCTTGCTGTATCAGGGTAGCCATAAACGGTCCGCGCTCCGGGAACCATGTGCCTATGAAACAAACCTCTGATTGCCACCTCAATCTTTCTTCCGGTGAGAGGGTAACTGGTTGATGTTCGACTTCATCGGCAGACAGGTATACGCGCAAGACCTTTTTTGCACCTTTAGCAAGGACCTCGCTGATGTTTTGAGGCCGGACGACAACCAACAAGTCGTAGAGAGGAATGCATTGCCGATATAATCTCCATTTTTGATACTCACCGTATTCCGGCAAGCTAAAAGGATCATCGTTGTTGTAATTCAATACATAGGTACCATGATCTTTAAGTTCATGCAGAAGGTCGGGGCTGATCAGATCACCTCCGTTGACCCAGATGATATCAAAAAACCGATCATTCAGATATTGGGTAACCCGCTGGGCTATTAAATCCGATAATCCTAAAAGTCCGGTAGCGTGAACCCATTTTGATACAAGGCGGTTTTTGGGCAGAATTATATACGGATCAAGCAACACCACCTCATGCCCAAGCCGTTTAAGGGTATTGACCCGTTGGAGAGAAGTGCCGTAACTCTGACCTACGTAAAGGATCTTCATTGATTACCTGCCAGTATGGTTGTCATTTGCCATTCATCTTTCTGTATGACCGCCCCAATATGGTTGGATCCAGGTTTAAATTCTTGATGGCGAATAGACATAACCCGACTTTACTAAAGATCAGACTTACAAAGGCACTGTAAACAGCCCCGTTCAAACCATATAAGGGGATCCAAAATAGGTTCAACCCCACATTGAGGGCGGTCGAGAGCAGGAAGAAAAGCGCTACGATTTTTTCATGACCCGTCATCGATAATAAAACGGCAGAATTCCCCAGGGCAATATCGATCAGGTTCCCAAGGCACAGCACGATCAACACGACCTGGGCGGAAATGAAATCGGGACCGAATATGGATAAGATCAAATTTCTACCGAAGACGAGGATAAGCCCAAGCAGGAGGCTGAGTAAAAAAGCTACCCGGACGGTTTGGGTGAGGGATTGTTGAAGTTGTGCTTTTTCGCCGGCAGCAAATAAGCGCGCACTGATCGGTCCCATAACGTAACTGACCGCAGTTGGAAAAAAGACCAATAAGTAAGCCAGGTTATACGCGGCGGAAAAATACCCCACATTATCCGCGGTACTCTGCGCCCCGAGCATTACTAAAGACACCCTGGCTTGGATTATTTGGAAGGCGCTGTATATCATCATCGGTAGGGCGGCTTTGAACCAGACCTTGATCGTATACTTTGGTTTTACGGTAAAGATCGCCGGAGGTGAGAACCGCCGCTGCCAGACTGTACCGGTAATGAGTGAAAATATGGCTGCTGCGATGCTGACAAGCACAGCTACTTGCACCGTTAATCCACCGGGGAGTATGAAGTGCAGGATAACCAGCAAGACCAGGATGCTCACCGGGCGGATGACCATATCCGGCAGCATGGCGTGGGCGATGTGCTCGTAGCCGCGGATGGTGGATTGGCGCATATTTGATAATGTATACAAAGGGATGAGGACTGTAGCCAGCAATAAAGTTTGCTGTAAGAGGGCTTTTTCCGGTGCGGCGAATAGGATCTTGGCTAAAAAGAAAACCACTACAATAAGAAAAAGGGATACTCCTAAAACCAATTGGTCTGAAAAACGCAAAAATCCTTTTAATGTTTCCCAATTGCGCTGCGAGCGTAATATGGCGACATCCCGGACGATCAACACCCCGAAGCCTAAAGAAGCCAATGGGACCAGGATTTGGACCCAGGCTGTGGCGTTGTTAAAAGTACCGTATCCATCCGCACCCAGAAAGCGCGCCATGATCACCGAGGTTAGGAATGATAACCCGGCGAACACGACCTGGATGATAAGACTGCTGGCACTGCCTTTTAATATTTGGGAGCGAAGGTCGTTTTCCTTCAACCAAGTAGTGATTTTTGTCCGTAAATTTGCTGTCACAGTATTGTTTAATATCTTCAATTCGAATGGTTTATGAACCAATAATTGACGATACGTGGAGCTTGAGCCGCATGGCTGACTTCTGGCACCGCCAATAAATTATTATAACGTGATAGCACACCTGCCGGCGATCAACGTGCCGATAGGGAAATGCTATTTATTTCAGTATGGTACTTGCTTGAGGTGTGGGTCATTGTGTTTGATCAAACCGGTAAAGAGATTGATTTATTTACCGGTCCTGGTCAGTGAATTCCCTTGTTTACTGGTAAGGTTGGAAAGATCTGCATCAACCATCATTTCAACCAGATCGCGAAAAGATATGGTGGGTTTCCATCCCAACCCGTTTCGGGCTCGGGAGGCATCACCCACCAATGGAACAACCTCAACGGGACGGTAAAACTGCTGGTCGAAGGCAATATGATCTTGATAGTTCAAACCCACCCTGGAAAAGGCGATCTCGCAAAATTCACGGATGGTATGGGCTTCTCCGGTCGCAATCACATAATCTTGGGGTTTTTCTTGTTGCAGCATCAACCACATGGCATTGACATAATCAGCCGCATAACCCCAATCGCGTTCGGCATCCAGGTTGCCCAGGTGGAGGTCTTTCTTTAGCCCTAGTTTTATTTGAGCTGCACCATAGGATATCTTCCGGGTTACGTATTCATAACCGCGCCGGGGGGATTCGTGATTGTATAGGATCCCATTACTGGCAAACATGCCATAATTCTCACGGTAATTAGAGGTAAGGTAAAACCCGGTTACTTTGGTAATGCCATAGGCAGAGCGGGGGTTGAACGGGGTGGTCTCGTTTTGTGGCGAGACGGAGGCCCGCCCGAACATTTCGGATGAGCCGGCGAAGTAGAATTTACAATCCGGCGAGGAATTCTTGAGGGCTGACAAGATGTTGTGAGTGCCATTGATATTTACATTGAACGTAGAGAACTCATCATCAAAGGAATAGGAAACAAACGAAGAGGCAGCCAGGTGATAACATTCATCCGGCTTTACTTTTCCGATGATATTGATCAAGGAGGGAAAAGCCTCAATGGAACCGGCATGCAAGGTGATCTTATTGATCACACCGGACAGGCGGGATAAGGAACGGATCGGATCTTCGATCTCGCTGCGCAAGACCACACCATGAACTTCATACCCTTTGGAAAGTAAAAGTTCGGCTAAATATGATCCATCTTGCCCGGTGATCCCGGTGATCAGTGCTTTTTTCACGTGAGTCTCTTTTAATCGATGCCCTTACCC
>DATMYN010000102.1:0-6611 GCA_035560875.1 Longilinea sp.
ATAATATACTCGTTTAGTGTATAAAATAATGTTAATCGATAAACATAGTCGCTGTAATTTAACCTACCGGGAGGATCGATGAAGGGCATCATTTTAGCTGGCGGGAAAGGGACAAGATTATATCCGCTGACCATCGCGGTCAGCAAACAGCTTCTGCCAGTGTACGATAAGCCGATGATCTATTATCCCTTATCCATATTGATGCTTGCTTCGATCCGTGAAATATTGATCATCAGCACCCCGGAAGACCTGCCTATTTTTCAACGCCTATTGGGCGATGGCAGCCAATGGGGGCTTCAATTTTCGTATGCGAACCAGGAACAGCCGCGCGGTCTGCCGGATGCTTTTATTATTGGCCAAGATTTCCTTGGTGGGGACTCGTGCGCCCTGGTTCTTGGTGATAATATTTTTTACGGCAGCGGCCTTCAGGAAACCCTAAAAAAGGCTGCCGGGTTGGAAAAAGGTGCCGTAATATTTGCCTACCCGGTGAACGACCCGGAACGCTACGGGGTGGTCGAATTCAACGAGCAGCAGCAGCCGGTAAGAATTGAAGAAAAGCCTTCCCATCCGCGTTCAAAGTACGCCATCCCCGGGGTTTATTTTTACGATGGAGATGCCCCCCGGTTGGCAAAAACACTCAAGCCCTCCCCGCGGGGCGAATTAGAGATCACCGACCTCAACCGGGCTTATTTGAAAAAGGGGCTGCTGAATGTGGAGATCCTCGGCCGCGGCATCGCCTGGTTGGACGCCGGTACGCATGAATCGTTGATCCAGGCGGCCAGTTTTGTTCAAGCGGTTGAAGATCGTCAGGGATTAATGATCGCCTGCCCGGAGGAAATTGCCTACCGGATGGGTTTTATCGATAAGAAACAACTGCGGAACATCGGTGAAACCATGCGGGGAAGCACGTATGGTACTTATTTATTAAATTTAGCGGATGAGAGATAATGGATTTGGCGTAGTGACGATCATTTGGAACGATACTCTTTGCCAGGCACAAAAAAACATATACACACAGGTGGATAAATGGACTCTTCGCCATCGATAAATAATCAACTAAACCCATCGCTGCGCAAGTTCGAGACGATCCTCATCATATGCTTGTTGTTCCAGACTGCAGTGGGGATTTGGTGCGCAGTACAAGCTCTTTCTCAACCGGTGTCTGTGAACGATCAGGTTGTGATCAGCCTTTCGATCATCAAATGGATCATTCTGGCCTTTGGGATCATTGCCTCTGAAGTCACCACCATGTGGCTGCTGGCCATCAGTGTCTTTCCGAACCATATTGAACGGGTGGAAAAAACCCATCATACACTAATGGCTCGCGCCGGTTCTTTGCAGTGGATAACGAGCTTATTCAGCATCGTTATGGGCATCATTTTGCTGCTGCCAGGGTCTGTATGGGGAAGCCTGGAATTGTCATTCATTGTCTTCCGTCCCCTGCTGGTATGGTTGTTCTTTGCCGACAGCCTGATCATCATGGTCACATTTTTCTTCCAATCGGCGGCGGACTTCCTCCCGCTGCAATCGGATCGAGGCAAAGCATGCTTGGGTTGGATCTTGTCTGCGGTCACATTCCTGTTTGCCTGGTATCTAATCCTAACCACGGGGATCGGGATTGGCCGTTATCAAGACTATCTTACCGGACCAGCCTTTTTTATGTTTTTCGTCCAGATCGTGGTATCGATAGCCGTGGTCCCGCTGGTTTGGCGGCTGTTAAAATGGTTTGGGTACAAGCAATTATTGGTGAAAAATATATTAAGCGTTCTGGTTTTGATCAGCGCGGCTGTATTGTTGTGGTTCAGCTACAGTTGGGTAGGCGCCGAGAAAGGCGGACCCGATCTTTCTCCGATCAGAGTATCCATACTGGGTCTATGGTTCCTGGTATACCTTTATTCCACCTTCCAAAGCACCGATTTTTCTGTCAAGCGTTTTTGGACCAGCTTGCGGAAAGATATGGGTTGGTGGATCGGTTTGACCGTCCTGCTGGTTTTGACCGGCATCCTGGTGGCTTTCTTTGGGTTGGGTACCTCGTCCGGTCAGCCATACTGGTATGGGGCGGGCGTGCCGCTGTTATTCGAGCAGATCCTGTTCTGCATCGCCATTGTTTTGATATTCAAGGAATGGGTTGGCACCCTAACCGGTCGTTTCCCGGTATTCCAAAACCACCCGGACCTGTTCATATGCATAGCGTTGTTCTTATTCACGGCGCTTCTGTGGGCTTTACAGCCCCAACAAACCAGCTTTTTCACACCGGGTCCGTACCCGCCCACCAATACCTACCAGCCTTTCGCCGACAGCGCATATTACGACCAACAATCTCAAACCGCCTTATTGGGGAGCGGTCTGAACGGCGGGCAATACCTGGACCGCCCGTTTTATCCGGCGCTGTTGACCGTACTGCACCTCCTCGGCGGGCAAAATTTTGGCACGGTAATGGCTTTACAGGCAGTGCTGCTAGCCCTGATGGTGCTGGGCATCTACGGGATTGGTAAATTGCTGCATTCGCGCCTGGCGGGCGTCTTAACCGCCTTGTTTGTCGCCATCCAAGGTTGGAATGCGATCTTCACGGTGATTTCAGCCAATGCCGCCAGCCCCATTCAAATGCTTACCGAATATCCAACAGCGGTAATGTTGGTGTTTGCGGTCTTGTGTTATCTATCTGCACTGCGGGGAAGCCGTTTACGCTATGTGTGGCTTGCCGTCTGCGGTGTGTTGCTGGGGCTTGGTTCTTTATTGCGAACCAATGTGTTGGTTGTGGCGGTTTGTTTATTGGTGCTGCCCTTCTTCTATCTGCGAAAACTCCGCTGGAGTGCTTTAGCCATTTCCGGCATGATCCTGGCGGCTTTCTTCCTTTCGATATTACCTTGGGGGCTTCGGAATGTATCGGTTGGAGCCGACTCGATCTTCAGCATGTATACCTCCAAGATCGATCATGTGATCTCGCAGCGCTACAACTCACCAGGCGGTTATACTCCTTCGGCTGACGGGGCTTCGGATACTTCCGCAGCGATCGGCATGGCCGCGGATACCTCGGCTGCCATCGGGATGTCGACCGATCCATCGGCAGCAATTGGGACTTGCGCACCTACCCCGACTTCTTCCACAGAAACTCCCATATCAGAAGAAGGGACCCCAACGCCGCTTCTGCAGAGACTGCTTCCTTCGGGGTATCGGGTTGTCAACCATTTCTTCCACAACCTGGCAACCTCGGCGTTTCTATTCCCGATCGATTTGGCCGACTCCAGTTTGCAGCAAACCTTTGCCGGGAATACCTATTGGCAAGATGGCATGGTAATAACACTCGCCCATCCGCAGGATGTGATCCTGCTGGTTGTGAATATGTTGATCATCGCATTGGGATTGGCTGTGATCACACGCAAAACCGGGCTGATCGGCTGGGTGCCTTTGGTGGTCTTTGCCGGTTACCATGCTTCCAATGCCCTGGCGCTCGTATCGGGCGGACGCCATCTTGTAGAAGTGGGCTGGGTGCTTGTATTTTATTTCGCGATAGGTCTTGTTCAATTAGGAAAGCTTACGGTCAACCTCTTCAAATCAGAAATAAGCGACCCGGAACCGACCCAGCCACGCGTGACCAGGAAAACATTAACTCGTTTACAAAGCATATTGGTTGTGATCGCGGCTTTGTTTGGTGCGTTGGCTTTGGGAAGTTTAGTACCGCTCACGGAACACCTGGTCCCTAACCGGGCTGTCTCGGTCAATGACCCTCGCATCCTGCAAGATTGGTGGAATTATTTCTCAACCAATGAAAGCACGTTTGATGTAATGCCATTCATTGTGGATAATCCAACGGTGGTCTTTGTGGAAGGGCGGGTCTTTTACCCCCGCTATTTTGATCAGGGTCAACCCATCTACCTCGATTGTGCCACTCTATACGAACCGCAGAACTTGTTGACCTTTACAGCCCTTGGTCAACAGCAATACCAGGTTACGATGCCTATGGCGGAAATGCCTGCGTTGATCCCCAGCGGCAGTGCGGCGATCATGCTGGCCTGCCCGGGCGAAGGCAATGAACTGCGGGCTTTGGCACTGCTTTTACCGGATAGCGGAGTTGATTACCTGGCCGACCTGGATACATTCCATTGCCCATAGCCTGGAACATGTTCCTGTGAGGGGTATAATAGCCCTAACATGGAAAATTCGTTAATATCCCCATTAGAAGCACAGATCGGTACGATCCTGCGCCAGCGTGGTCTTTACTTGGTAGCGGCTGAATCTTGTACCGGTGGTTTGATCGGGCACCGCATTACCAATATTCCCGGATCATCTGAATATTATTTGGGTAGTGTTACCGCGTATGCCTATGAAGCCAAAGAAAGCCTTTTAGGCGTAAAGCATGAGACATTACAGCATTATGGAGCGGTAAGCCGTGAAACAGCCCTGGAAATGGCTGCCGGCGCACGGAAAGCCTTAGCCGGACATTTTCCAATCGAAAAGATAATCGGCCTCTCGGTTACCGGTATCGCCGGCCCGGGGGGAGCAACCCCCACGAAACCGGTCGGTTTGGTTTGGGTGGGTTTTTCTTCGGACGGCTTTGATGCCGCCTGGCGTTTCCAATGGGATGGTAATCGATTAGAGAACAAGGAATCCTCGGCTGAGGCTGCTTTGGCATTGGTCAAGGATTACCTGG
The DNA here is from genome assembly GCA_035560875.1 of Longilinea sp. GTDB lineage: Bacteria > Chloroflexota > Anaerolineae > Anaerolineales > Anaerolineaceae > DATMYN01. Next base: position 4,652 of record DATMYN010000102.1, read on the forward strand.
ATGGCTGCCTTCCGCCACAATCATTTGAGTAGAGGATAATCATGACGGAACCAAAACGAATATTGATCTTAACCGCCGACGCGGGTTTTGGCCACCGCAGTGCTGCTAATGCTGTTGCGGCTGCTTTGGAGCAGTCTTATGGGGCTGATGTTGAGGTCCGTGTTGTAAATCCGTTGGATGATAAACGCACACCGGCTTTCCTACGCGAAAGCCAATCGGATTACGACAAGATCGTGAAGACCATGCCGGAGTTGTATAAGCTGGGATATGATGCTGCGGATGCCGCCTTAACCAGCGCTATTGTTGAGTCGGCGGTGACCATTATGCTGCTTGAGGTGATGAACGAGATCATCCGCACATACCGGCCCAATGCGATATTGACCACCTACCCATTCTATCAGGCTCCCCTAGAGCATCTGTTTGACATCAATAAAGAACGCATTCCCCTGTATGCGGCAGTGACCGACCTGGCGACGGTACACAGGATGTGGTTCAACGATAAGGTCGACGGCTGTATGGTGCCCAATGGAGAGGTGAAACGGTTGGCATTATCATACGGCATGGCGAAGGCAAAGATCCATGTCACCGGCATCCCCGCCCACCCCAACATTGCCAATGAGAAACGCAGTAAGCGCGCTATCCGCCAGGAGTTGGGATGGAGCCCGAATCTGACAACCGTTTTAGCGGTTGGCAGCCGGCGGGTGGATAAGCTGGTCGAAACGCTGGATATCGTCAACCACTTTGGGGCACCGCTCCAGGTAGTTGCCGTTGCCGGAAAAGATGAAAAGCTATACAACCAATTCATCGGCATGGATTGGCATGTCCCCGCCCATATCTATGACTACGTTGAAAATATGCCTGAATTCTTGAAGGCTTCCGATATCATTATTTGTAAGGCCGGGGGTTTGATCGTGAGCGAGTCGCTGGCCAGTGGTCTGCCCATGCTGCTGATCGATATCCTCCCCGGTCAGGAAGAAGGCAATGCCCACTTTGTTGTAGATAACGAAGCCGGCGACCTTGTGGAAACACCTATCGAAACGCTGGAAACCCTGGCGCATTGGATGGCCGATGGGAAGAAGGTCCTCCGCCAACGGGCTGAGTCGGCGGCCAGGTTAGGCCGGCCCCAAGCTGCTTTCGATGTGGCCGATTTCCTTTGGCGGGCGGCCAACCGGCCTGTTGCGGTACGCCGGATCCGGCACAGCCGTATACGCGGCCGGGAACGGTTTCTGGATTTCTTTAAGGGAGTCGACTTCCGCACCCTTCCGGTCACCAATGAGGCCTTTATAGATGAATCATCTAATGACACCCCATCCCGTACTAGTACTCATTTCCGCACAAGCTGAATGGCGGGCGGTTAAACCTCTTTTGGCTCCGGCTGAATTCAATCATTCTCCTTTTGGAGAATGGTGTTCGTTTATGGTCAATAATAAGCCGGTGATCTTTTTACACGGCGGCTGGGGGAAAATATCTGCGGCAGCTTCGGCGCAGTTTGGCATTGACCGATGGGATCCGCCGGCCGTGGTCAATATTGGCACCTGCGGCGGATTAAGCGGGCAAACCCAAACCGGGGAGATCGTATTAGTAGAAAAAACCCTGGTGTACGACATTATCGAACAAATGGGAGATCCCCAAGAAGCCCTGGATTTCTACACCACCTCGCTGGACCTCTCCTGGCTGCCCAAGCCGTATCCGCAGGCGGTGAGGGTTGGTGCGTTATTTTCAGCCGACCGGGATATTGTCAGCAGCGAGGTGGACGGCTTGATTGCCGGCGGGGCAGTAGCCGCGGATTGGGAAAGCGGTGCCATTGCCTGGGTTGCCCAGCGCAATAACCGGAACTGCTTGATCTTGCGGGCGGTCAGCGACGTGGTCAGCGCGGAAGGTGGGGAAGTGTACGGCGATTTCGCCGCATTTGAACAACGCACACAATCGATTATGGACGGTTTGATGAAGCATTTGGGTG
>DATMYN010000103.1:0-3462 GCA_035560875.1 Longilinea sp.
ACAAAGTACTATTTTTATGTAATGAAGATTCACCCCGGTCACAAATGGCCGTGGATTTCTTGAGCCAGTATGGTGGGGAATTCTTTGAAGTTTTCAGCACCTCGCACGATCCTCAGAATGTGAATCAGATGACCTATCAGGTCATGAACGAGGTCGGGCATAACCCGTCCAATCCGATCACCAAGCCGATCACGGCCGGCGACAAACTGCCTCGCTTTGATTATGTCATCACCCTCGGCTGCCAGGAGACCATCACTGATCTTGATCTTTCGAAAAACAGTGAAACGGTAGAATGGTGTATCGATGATCCGGCGGTGCAATCCGGCACCCCGGAGAAACAATTGCAACAATATCGGTCCGTCCGAGACCAGGTGCAAGCCCAGGTCTTGGATTGGTTGTTGGAAAAGGGGGTTGCGTTCGATTAGAGGGTAGCTCTTCCGCTCCTTTTGAGGTCTTCCACGTCCCCGCGTTCATCCGGGGATGTGTGTGTTTAATTGCGTTAGATCAAGGAGGAAATATAGAAAATCACGTCCAAACCGCACAAGCATTTTTTATTGCAATTTCCTTTCAGTTTGAAAATTCAATCCACAAACTCAATATAGGAAGAATTAATTCGCTATACTTATTACTGCTCAATTTCCATCGAAGGAGTCTCACGCATGCGAAATCTTAGTCGTACAAGCACTCTCCTATTCCTCATCCTGCTTGTGGTCTTTACCGCCTGCACCGCTGCCCCAACGGGTGCCGAGCAAGGTGTAACAAGCACCGAAGCGGTCAGCAGTAACACGATCACAGTCACGCAAGGGGTGGCTTATCTCAGCCAGGACGGATCGACAATGACGCAGATCGATCTTTCTGTGCCGTTGTCAGAGGCTCAAATTGCGGCGACAACGACCGGCAGTAGTGCCGAAGTGCAATTGACCAACGGCACGCTCATCCGGCTGGGAGAATCCACGCGCGTGCAATTCTTCGATCTGAGTGAAAATGGGCGGCTTACCTTAGGTCAGGGTACCGTGTGGATAACCCTGGCGGAAGGCTCCCTGGTTGTGGTAACCGACCTGGGGGCAGCCAGCGTTACAGGCAGTTATCTCGGCGTTACTTATAATTTCGATCAGCAAACCGTAACCGCCACCTGTCTGGAAGGTACCTGCAGCCTGGATAACGATGCCGGCAGCACCGATCTAATCACCGGACAAGCCGCGGAGATCACTGCCACTGACACAGCCCCCTCTGCGGCGCGGGATATGTCCACGGATGAGGTAGATGCCTGGGTGGCAGCCAACCCGAATGCCGCTGAAGTAGCCGGGCGGTCTGCACCCAGCCAAGAAACCCAGTCCTCGTCAAATTCATCCGGTTCCTCACTTGAACAGGAATATTCGGATATCGAGTGGGTTGATTATTATTTTGAGAATAATTGCACTGACAGCCCTCAGGATGGTTCCGAATGGGTATGGACCTTCTCGACCAATTTCTCCACCGGAGCTGCGCGTTCGGTGACCGGGCTCATTTCGGTTTGGGTTGGACAAGGCACAATCAGCACCGGCAGGATCCCGCGGGTGGATTATGCCACCATCACCGAGGAAGTAGGACGGTGGGTTGGTGCGATATATGATCTTTCGGGTCACACCTGGAGCAATGTATCAGCCGCTGCGATTGAACCCTATTATTTGGTGTTGTGCCCTAATGAAGCCCGCCTGACCAGCAGCGCACCCGGTTATCCAACGCCTACGACCCAACCGGCAGCCTCCACAACCTACCAACCCATTCCTTATTATTTTGGTAATAACTGCTTCCACTCGGAAACCGCCAGCCGCAACCACACCAACTGGCATTGGTCCTTCACCGCCGTGGATGACCCGAACGGCACCCCAGCCTCCGGCGTGAGCACTGAAATTGTTGTGCCGCCCGGTGAAGCTCGTACCGGTGAACTGCCGGGAGGTTATTACCAGATCCGGGATTGGACGGAAGACAACAGCGTTGACCATGATACCTATCAGGATATGCCGACCAATTTTTACGTCAACCTATGTCCGGATGAACCGGCCTTACCCGGCGCCCCCTCCGCCGAACCGACCGTATCTACAACGGCTGCCAACCCACAACCAGCTCCCACCCAGCCAACACTCAACTACGATATTTCCTTTGGCTGCCAGGTTTATGGTTACACCGGGGTGCATTACCTTTTTGTCGGTCCCGTAACCACGCAGATCGATGTGGCCTTAGGGGAGACAGAAAGCGGCAGCCTGCCCCCCGGACAGTATTTGTACTTCCAATGGTACGATGGGGGCAGCGGCGCCCAATATGCGCCCTCCTGGCAAGTGGATACATCCATTTGGAACACCATTCATTACAATTCTTGCGGTCACTGAAAACGAAAAGTTAAGTTCGATCAGTACGTTAATTACCCTCGCATGTGCTATTAGATAAGTACATGCGGGGGTTCTTTATTGATCACAAAGGCTGGCGAAACCGGTATCGAAGGAGGAATATCACTATTGCCTTAACTTCCTTCACCCGTATAATACATTCATGTATGTGAATATATCGTCATCATTGGAAGAAACGGCTGCCCTGCTGCACCTGCTCGGGCAGCCTAACCGCTTGGCCATGCTGCTGGTCATCGGCGAACGCGAAATATGCGTCTGCCATCTGGAAGCCTTACTGCAGGAACGCCAGGCGGTGATTTCGCAGAATCTGATGGCGCTCCGGAAAAGGGGGTTGGTGATCACGCGCCGCTCCGGGCGGCATATCTTTTACCGGCTGGCTGATGCCCGCCTGTTGGATGTTCTGCGTCAGGCAGCCCTAACCGCCGGGATATGCCTGGATGAAAGCCAATATAACCAGCCAATCCCCGGCTGCATTTGCCCGTTCTGTTCAGGGGTGGATACCTGTGCCTGAAAACCGCCGCACCAAACTGCATGTGGATGCTGACGGCCGGCTGGTGTTACCCGCTCCGGTTTCGACGGCTTTAGGACTAACACCCGGCGCTGATGTTCCTTCTGAGTTGACCGATCAAGGGATGGCGATCGACCGCTCGCTCGATCATCTTGTACGCCTCTATATCGAACCGACCAACGCCTGCAACCTGGACTGCCGCACCTGCATGCGCAATGCCTGGGAGGAACCCCTGGGGATGATGGATGAAGTTACTTTTAACCAAGTGATCGAAGGGATAAAATCCTTTTCGCCCATCCCGCAGGTCTTCTTCGGCGGGTACGGTGAACCGCTGACCCACCCGAAAATACTGGATATGATCCGGCGAACCCGTGAACTGGGGGCAGAAATCGAGTTGATCACCAATGGGATCCTGCTTACCCCGCAAATCAGCCGTTCCCTGATCGATCTGGGGGTGAACACGGTCTGGGTCTCCTTGGACGGGATCACCCCCGAAAGCTATGCCGATATCCGCCTGGGCGCCGAACTGCCGATCGTTTTGCGAAATTTGGACGCACTGCACAAGTT
>DATMYN010000104.1:0-8950 GCA_035560875.1 Longilinea sp.
ATTTTTAACAATCATTACAACATCGTAGGATTCAAGAAAGGGATTTTCCGTATGAAAGTACTTCTCACCGGTTTCGAACCCTTCGGCGGCAGCACCATTAACCCCTCCGAACAAGCCGTACATGCCCTGGCAGGCAGCCCGCCGGCCGGGATCGATCTGAGCACGGCCATCCTGCCCGTGGATAAGACCACCGGCCCGCAAGCGCTGCTAAAAGCGATCGCCGAGGTCCAGCCGGATGTTGTCATTTGCCTGGGAGAAGCCAGCGGGCGGGCTGTGATCTCCATCGAGCGTCTGGCTGTGAACCTGATGGATTTCCGCATCCCGGATAACAAGGGAGAACAGGCCGTAGATCAACCCATCCGCGCCGATGGGCCGGCCGCTTATTTTGCCACCCTGCCGGTGCGCAAGCTGCAAGAGGCGGTCATGGCAGCCGGCATTCCCTGTGACCTGTCTTTAACCGCCGGAGCGTACCTGTGCAACCAGGTCATGTATACCCTGCTGGATCATGCCGCCCGAGAAAAACCGGCGTTGCGCGGCGGGTTCATCCACCTGCCGTGCCTGCCGCAGCAAACCGCCACCCGCGCCGATAAAACCCCCTCGATGGGTTTGGATGCCATTCTGACCGGCTTACGCGCCGGCCTATCAGCTCTTGTGGAAGATCAGGAATAGACCACGTAACTGTTGCGGCTCCCTTTGGCCCGGTAGAGGGCAATATCGGCATTCTTTACCAATGCTTCCACATCTTCGCCATGCTGCGGGAAGAGGCTGATGCCGATCGAAGCTGTCATGTGATGGATGATCGACCCGGTGCGGTAAGGTTCGGATAAGACCGCGATCAGCTTTTCTGCCACGTTGATGTACGAGACCTCGCTGTTCTCTTCGATCAAGACCACAAATTCATCTCCCCCCAAACGCGCCACCGTATCGCTGATGCGCAGGCTGCTGCGCAGCCGGTCGCCCATTTGACGCAGCACCAGATCACCGATGGAATGGCCGTAGGTATCGTTGATCTGCTTGAAGTAATCAAGGTCAACCAGCATGACGGTTAGTACAACATCGGTGCGTTTGGCACGCGCAATGGCATGTTCCAAACGATCATAAAACAGAGACCGGTTGGGTAAATGGGTCAGCATGTCATGGGTGGCCAAATAGCGCAATTCCTCTTCCACGCGTTTGTTTTCGGTTATATCCCGCCCAACCGATTGGAACTCGCTGATCTTGCCGTTCACATCATAGATGCCCCGGTCGGTCCACTGCTGCCAGCGCATCTCACCGTTGTGCATCACCATCCTGTTTTCAAACGTCACCGTCGGCCGGTCGGGAACGATGCGGCCGATGAGAGTTTCGACAATTTCTTGATCTTCAACAAAGATCTGCCGGTCAAGGCGGGTGCCGATCAATTCTTGTAAGGTTTTTCCGAAGTAACGGCAGTACGCCTGGTTCACAAAAGTCAGCGTACCATCAGGTAAAAAGCGGCAGATCAATTCAGTCTGGTCCTCAACGATCGCCCGATATTGAGCCTGAGCCGCTTCAAGAGCTTCTTGCATGCCTTTCCGTTCGCGCGCATAGCGGATCGAGCGGCACAACAGGCTGCCGTCAAAATTGCCCTTCACCAAATAATCCTGCGCTCCGCACGCCAATACCGAAAGGGCAAACTCTTCGTCCTCCCGCCCGGTCAACACAACCACCGGTGCTCTCCCGGCTTTCTTAAGCGCCCCGCAAACGGTATCCATACCGGAACTATCCGGCAAGGATAGGTCCAACAGAATGGCGCCGGGTTGGTTATGGTTGAGCCAGGTGACACCATCTTTGAGGCAAGTGACATGGACAATATTGTCACACAACCGAGCCTCTTTAAGCCAGGTCTGTACCAGCCGGGCATCTCCGGGGTTATCTTCGATCAGTAGGATTGGTGCATTCATAAGTTACATTTACTCCCCCTTCGGTGGTAGAACAACAACAGAGAACCAAAAATCTTCGATAGATTTTACCACTTTTAGGAATTGATCCAGGTCTACTGGCTTAACAATAAAACAATTGGCGTGCAGGTTGTAGCTGCGCAGTACATCTTCTTCAGATTTTGAGGTGGTGAGGATAACAACCGGAATACGCTTTAGGTCAGGGTCTGCTTTGATCTCAGCCAACACCTCGCGTCCATCCTTTTTGGGCAGGTTGAGGTCTAAAAGGATCAAATCCGGTTTGGTAGCGGCTTCAAAAGGAGACTCGGCATGCAAGAAAGCCATGGCTTCCAATCCATCCCGCGCCACACTTAATTTATTAAATACCCTGCTTTCCCTTAAGGCTTCAATGGTCAGGCGAACATCTCCCGGGTTATCTTCCACAACCAGGATCTCAATCGGGCGTACATGGATTTGATCGATCATTTTGCCGTACCCCTTTCAGGTAGTGAAAAGTAAAAGGTGGAACCATATCCGGGCTGCGATTCCAGCCAGATACGGCCGCCATGCCGTTCGATGATCTTCTTTACGATCGCTAAACCGATGCCGGTGCCCGGGTAATCTCCCCGAGCGTGAAGGCGTTGAAAGATCACAAAGATCCGTTCGAAATACTGCGGCTCGATGCCAATACCATTATCGCGCACCCAAAAAATCCATTCGTGTTTTTCGCGGCGGGCGCCGATATGCACCTCAACCGGCGCATCTCCATGGAATTTAAGCGCATTCGATATCAGGTTCTGAAACACCTGCCCCAATTGGGTTTCATCCGCTATTACTTTGGGCAGCCTTTCCACTTCGATCAGCGCGTTGGTTTCTTCGATCTGCAAGCTTAAATCATGCAGCACACGTTTCACCACCTTACGGATATCGGTGGGTTCGAACTCCTTTCCGCGGGTACTCACCCGGGAATAGATCAAAAGGTCGTTGATCAATCCTTTCATGCGCATGGCGCCGTCTACGGCAAACCCAATGAATTCATCCGCTTCATCATCCAGTTTATTCTTATAGCGGCGCTCGATCAACTGCAGATAACTGGTTACCATCCGCAGCGGTTCCTGAAGGTCGTGCGAGGCTACGTAAGCGAATTGTTCCAACTCGGCATTCGACTGGGCCAGGTCTTCCATAGTTTGTTTGAGTTGTTCTTCGGCCAATTTTTTACCGGTAATATCTTCATTGGTTCCTAAAACACCAATGACATTACCATCTTGATCAAACAACGGCGCTTTACTGCTCCGCTGCCAGATCGAACTACCATCATCGGCGATCAGATGCTCTTCGCGTACCGGTCGTTGTTGTCCGCTTTCCATCACCTCGCGGTCATCTTGTTGAAAATATTCTGTGTTCATCCAATGCACCAACTGGGCGTCATCCTTGCCGATCAGTTCATCCGGGTTCTGTATTTTCATGGCTTTTACAAATGCCTGATTGAATCCCAGGTAGTTCAATTGGCGGTCTTTCCAAAATACCCGCTGCGGAATGGCATCCAATACGAGCCGCAGCATTTGCCGCGAGGAATACAATTCGCGTTCTGCTTGCTTGGCATCGGTGATATCCATCCCAAACATCGCGATCGCTTCTACTTTACCATCCGCTCCCAGCACCGGGCTGAATTGATGGTCGACGATGTGTCCTTCATGCTCTTCCACAAACCGGACCGAAACCCCGGTACGGATGATACTTCTGATCTTTCGCAACCGGTCTTTGGTCACATCGGAATTCAGCACCTTGAATAAATTTTTCCCTAAAATATCATCATTCGAAACCCCAAGCCGTTTGGCGGCCAGATCATTCGCACCCTGGATCGTACCGTCCAACCCGACCAATACGGCCGATTCAGACATGGTATTCAACAAGGATTTCAGGATCGCTTCTTTACGGCGCAGTTCTTTGGTGCGCTCATTGATCTCCAACTCAAGCCCATTGCGAGCCTGCCGGAGTTCATCTTCTTTGTGCTTCCAATCGGTAATATCACGCACGGCTGCCATGCGTAATTTCCGCCCGCCAAAATCGATCAGGCGGCCTTTGATTTCAGCGATAAAAACACTTCCATCGCTTCGCAGCCCTCTTATCTCATAGGGTTGTTCGTCGTCGCTGTTCATTTTCTCGATCACCAATGGGCGGTCATCCGGGTGCACAAAATTGATGATCTTCTTCCCGATCGGAGACCCCTTATAACCTTTCAGCAAGGTTCGAAATTGTTCATTATGATCCACGATCACACCCGCATCGGTGATCACAACCGTCTCAAAAGTAGCCTGTGACAGGCGTTTAAAACGTTCCTCATTTTCTTGACTGGTTTTGTACAGGGATATCCGTTCTAACGCCAGGGCAAGGTGCCGCCCGACTGCCATCATCAGATCCACCCGCTCTTGGGTAAAGTAATCCTTTTGATAAGACCCTATCCGCAGCGCACCCCAAACATGCGCACCGGTGATGACCGGGATGGCGGCAATCGATCGGATACCTTCTTTTTGAAAAATATCTTTTAATCCTCCCTGGATACTATCCACCGTATTCAGTACCTGAGGCTTACCATTTAGCAAAGTGGCCCCTGACCGGCTTTCATCGCTCATGGCTGCCTTAACCCTCCTCAAAACCTCTTCCGATATCCCGGTATGGACGGTTATGGTCAGGTCTTTCTTCTTGGGGTCATAAACGCTCCACAAAACGGCATCCACCCCAACGATCTGTTTCAAGCGATGGATCAGATGGTTGAGGAGGTGGCGTTCATCCAATTCACCCGAGAGCACTTCCACGATCCCAAACATGGCCGAAAGGTCATCCATGCGCTGCTGTAAAGCGGCCGCCATCTGATTAAAAGCCCCGGCTGTTACGGCTACCTCATAGGGTTTTTCAACTATGACACGCGTATTCAAATCCCCATCACCGATCTTCTCGGCGGCGGCTGCCAGGCGGGTGATCGGTAAGGCAACCCGCCGGGTGAATACGGTTGAGATCAATAAACCAACTCCAAGGGCGATCACCGTCAGCACCGCCATGAGCATGCCATACTTAATAATGGGTTGGTAGGCTTCATACTGATCGATCTTATTGATCAAACAAATTCCGTAACCCGGGAGCCATGTATAAGAAATAATGGAGGGTACTCCGCGGTAATCGTCGGCTAGGGTCGACCCAGTGTGGCCGCTGACACACAAATTGGCTGCTTCGGTAAAAATTCCGCGCTGCATCACCGCATCGCTGGCAATAAAACGCGGCTGGGTAATGGGCAGGTTGGCTTGATTGAGCAGGAAAGCATCCCCGGTTTCCCGGCTGAATATATGCCGCTGGGTGATCTCGGTGATCCGCGCCAGGTTCAACTGAGCCGCCAGAACGGCAATTGTTTGTCCCGATGAATCGCGCACCGGTGCCCCGGCCAGGATCTGAGCCGTCCCGGTTTCCATTGAATAAGCCGGCGCCTGGATATATGCTCCGGTTAATCCCTCTTGGAAAAATGATTGGTCCTCCCGGAATTTACCGACATCCTCCGCCTGCGTGGATGCCATGATTTGGCCTGTTTCTGCATCGATCAAGAACAGGGTGCTAAAGAAACGGTCCTCCCCCGCCCAACCGCTGATCTGATCGATAGCCTGCTGGTATAACCCATTTTGTTCTTCGGGAGCGGAAACATTCGCTCTTTCAACAAAAATCACAACACTGTAAATGGAGGCCAGGTTTTCGAGATCGGAGATCGATTCGTCAAACCAGGCCATGATCTGTTCTTTTTTTTCAAGGGATACCGCCAATAGGTCGGAGGCGACCGTATTTTGGATCAAATCTTGTCCATACAAAAAGATCGGTATGGAGACCAGAAAGATCAAGACAACCGTAAACAAGCCAAAATAGAGGGCGCCCTGGCCGCGGATGCTGTTCAGTCCGCCTTGCTTCATGGTTGTCCCTCCGCTGTGAGAGCTTCGATAAATTGGTTATCGAACACATCTTCAGCCTGCAGGGAGGTTTCTACCACACCGTCATCCCTCAAGATATCTATCATTGCCTGCCAGTGCTCTGCTTGCATACTCCCAACCGGTACCGTTCCGGTATTGATGAGCGGCAGACTGGATTGAAGGATCAATAGCTGCAGGTCAAGATCAAGTTCGGGATCATACTCAATAGTATATGAACCAACTGTTTCCAGGTCTTGCAGAGCGCGTCGATACCCGGCTAAACTTGCCCGTACAAACCCTTCGACCAGATCAGGCTGGTTTTCAATGATCTCCTCCGTAGTAAAGATCACATCCCCGTAGAAATGAACCCCATAATCATCCGGATAGATGTAGTTCAAGTCATATCCCAAAAACTCCAATTCAACACTGAGATCGGTGCTGTAAGCTGTCCACACCACCGCACCTCCATGCAGAAAAGCATCCACACTGGCCGGTAACACCAATTCAGAATACGAGTCTGGTTCAAACCCCATATGAGACAGTACCGCATGCAGCATCGAAACGGTGGATGAGGAAACCCGGATGGTTTGTCCTGTCAAATCTTCCGGATGATCAATGCCGTACTCGTTAAGTGAGAAAAATACCACCGGGCTGTGTTGGTGCAGCACAACCACCGCTTTTACCGGCAATCCTTGAGAGCGGGCTGCGATCACCGCTTCGGCCGGGGCAATCCCAAATTGAGCTTCACCGTTCACAACCGGTAAGATCGGGTCAACATCGGCACTGCCGGTTAAAAAGCTAACGGCAAGCCCCTGCCGGGCATACAAACCTTCCTGATCGGCCGCGTAAAAACCGCCATACCCGCTGTTATGGGCGCGGTTCAATTGCAGCGTAACCTGCGTCAACGGTTGAACCGGTTGGCAGGCTGATAGCACAAGCAGAATTACAGCCAGGCTGAAAAACCTAACCTTCATTCTTTACATCCTCGTCGACCAAGGTTAAAAAAACTTCCACTACGGTAGGGTCGAACTGTGTCCCGGCATGTTCTTTGATGTAGTTCAAGGCGTCCGGTTGGGACCAATTCTTGCGGTACGGGCGGTCCGAGGTCAAGGCATCCCACACATCCACCACACTGAACAGCCTGGCCGCCTTCGGGATCTCCTCCCCGCTAATCCCTCGCGGATACCCTGTCCCATCCCATTTTTCATGGTGGCTGAAGGGCACCGCCAGGGAGGAGCTTAAGAACGAGATCGGTTCCAATAGTTCGTAGGCGATCAGGGGATGCTGGCGCATGCGCTCCCATTCTTCCGCAGTTAAAGGTTCTGGTTTGTGTAAGATTTGGTCCGGGATAGCCATTTTACCGATATCGTGTAAATAAGCACCCCGCCGCAGGGCCACTATTTCATCATCCGTAAATCCCATCCGGCGCGCCAGTTTTACAGCCAGGTCTACCACCCGGCGGGTATGTTCCTGGGTTTCTTCGTCGCGCAGGTTGAGGGTGCGCGCCCAAGATTCAATGGTGGTCTCATAGGCTTGCAAAAGGTTGAGATTGGATTGTTGGATATCATGCAGCATATTAATCGATTCGATGGCAATCCCGGCCTGCCCACTCAGCATCTCCAGATAATTGATCCATTCCGGGTCGGGGTGAAGTACGGTACGATTGAAAATTTCCAATACGCCCAAGATGCGGTTACGTGAAATTAAAGGCATCCCCAAATAAGAGGTAAAACCTTCTTTTAATACAACCTCTCGCCAGGCGCTCGGCGGCCGGGTGGCTAGATCCTCCACCAGCACCAACCCTTGCCGTTTGATCACCTCTCCGGGCAGACCGGTATCGATGCCGATCGGAGTTCGATCAAAACCGCCGGAGGAAACCCCACGTGTGCCAATATAGTGCAGTTGTGGTGATGCCCCTTCGATCACTAACAGACTCACACCGTCTACGTGCAGCAACTCTTGGGCTTGTTCCAATAACACATCGGAAGTCATCAACAGGTCGTGGCTGGTGGCAATGCAGGTATCGATCTTGCGCATCCCTTGCAGGAAACGAAGTTGGCGTGAGATCTGGTTTTGGCTCTCAACTTGTTGGGTAATATCCCGGCTGATGCCTGCGATCTGCCTGCCTTTGGGTCCTTCAATGTTGAAGACGATCGCGTGCAGCATCCTCCGGGTACCATCCGGCATTTCCAGTTCCTCACCATGCGAACCATCTGTCCACGGATCCTCGCCTGTAGTTAAAAAATGAAGAGCATTATTCTTGATCTTTTCGAAAACTTCCGGGGAACGCCGGTAGGCGGGCACAAGCCGGCATTGGACCTCCCATACGGGCAGACCAACAGCCTCATGAGCCTGTATACCGGTTAGTTCCTCTTGGGCTTTATTCCAAATAACGATAACCCCCTGTTCGTCGGTCATCAATATCCCGTCGCGAGACTGCTCCACCAGGCTGCGAAAGCGCCGGTTATACTCCTGAATGAGCGTCTCGGAGTGTTTTTTTTCAACCGCATAATGGATGATGCGCTCTAAGAGCGAACTGTTCAGCTCATCTTTTACCAAATAATCCTGAGCCCCCTCTTGAGCGATCTTTTCCGCCAAAGCCTGGTCTTCCAGACCGGTGATCACCACAACCGGCAGCATCGGAGCCGCCGCGCAGATCCGTTTGACTGTGTTCAATCCAAAACTATCCGGCAGGGTCAGGTCAAGCAGAACGAGGTCAATATCCCCAACTTGGATCCGGGTAAGGGCTTCGGCTAAACTGGTCACACTCTCAAAACTGTAAGTACCCCGTGCTTCTTTCAGCATGGTTTGGATCAAGCGAATATCACCGGGGTTGTCCTCCACCAGCAATACTTTCTCACCCATTGGGAATATCCTTTCCCAGATCCCGCTAAATCAATGCGCACAACACGGCTAAATTAAGGCCCGTGTTATACCCTACATATTATTGCAACTGGCTTGCACCAGTCCGCGAAAACTTTACGCCTAACCAAACCCAGGCAATAATTGGCGGCTTTTTGGGGGACAGCTGTGATGAAAATGATGGAATACATCAAAGAAACATTGCCTGCCCAATGAACCCTCCTACCCTAACCGGTGTATGTG
>DATMYN010000105.1:0-2532 GCA_035560875.1 Longilinea sp.
GATGAAAATATCATCTATTTCCCGTAATCTTTCTCACCAAACCTTGCCCAACTATGTGATAATAGCGCTATGAGCCAACGAGACAATCAACGGACTACGAATACTGCGATTTCCGGTGCAGCCACCATGCGCTTTCGGGATGAGTCTGTGCCTATCGCCTTATTTGGTGAAATGGGTAAGGATTTTGGCGCAGCCGAGATAGCCCAGATGGAAAAAGCGGCCCGTTTACCGGTGGCGGTGAAGGCTGCCATCATGCCGGATGGACACCCCGGGTACGCCCTGCCGATCGGGGGTGTGATCGGTTTGGATAACGCCGTCAGCCCCTCTTTTGTGGGTTACGATATCGCCTGCCGGATGATGCTGACCATATTGGATATACCCCCGGAAGAATTCATGGTAAACCGCGAAAAATTCACCCATGATATGCGCGCCGTGACCAGTTTTGGGGTTGGCTCGGATTTTAAAGGCAAATCCCGCAGAGATCATGCCGTGATGGAAGACCCGCTTTGGGATCAGATCGGCGTGGTTCGAAACTTAAAAGGCTTAGCCTGGAACCAATTGGGCTCTTCCGGGGGCGGCAACCATTTTATGGATGCCGTCATCGGAGAAGTGCTTACCCAGGTGGATTGGCTGCCGCGCCCGGTGGGCAGCCGGTTTGTGGGTATCCTCACTCATTCCGGTTCACGCGGCACCGGTAACAAACTGGCTCAGCATTACCAAAAACTGGCGACGCATGAAACCCAGCAGATCGCCCAGGGTATCCCGAACGGTTACGAGTGGCTTTCGTTGAGCGGTGCAGGCGGGCAGGAGTACTGGCAGGTGATGCAGTTGATGGGGCGTTATGCCCAGGCCAACCACACCCTGATCCATGATATTTTCTTACGGCGCAGCGGGCTAAAATCCGCCGGACGCTGGGAAAACCACCATAACTTTGCCTTTGAAGAAAATGGGATGATCGTTCACCGCAAGGGGGCAACCCCTGCCATGCGCGGCCGCATCGGTTTGATCCCGGGATCCTCCGGCACAGCCAGCTACCTGGTGGAAGGCTTGGGGAATACCGACAGCCTGGATTCCAGCAGCCATGGCGCCGGACGTCTGCACTCACGTACTGAATGCCGGCGTTTGTATGATGAAAGTGCGTTTACGACCCATATGCGAGATTGGGACATATTGGGTGTGGGTATCCAACCGGATGAAACCTTCCAGGCGTATAAGGACATCGAGCATGTGATGTCTTTGCAGGAAGGTCGTTTGGTCCGTAGTATTGCCCGCATGAAACCTGTGGTGGTTCTCATGGGCGGCAGAGCAGATGATGGAGATTGATCATGGATGAAGCGCTGGTTGAGATCACAAATTTGATCTATGGCGGTAACGGTATGGGACGTTTGGCGGATGGCCGCGCTGTTTTTGTCCCCTTTACCTTACCTGGGGAGAAAGTCCGCATTCGGTTGGTGGAGCAAAAACCGAGCTTTGCGCGCGGTTATCTATTAGAGGTATTAAAACCGGCTGCCAACCGTATTCCGCCTCGCTGCCCGCATTTTATCCAATGCGGGGGCTGCCATTACCAGCATATGGCGTATGAGGATCAGTTGGTTACCAAAAAACAGATCGTGGAAGAGCAGATCCACCGGCTGGCAGGGGTAGCTGAACCGGTTGTGCGCGAGATCATTCCATCCCCTTCACCGTGGAATTACCGCAATACAGTCCAATTCCATTTGGATCCTCAAGGCCGGATCGGATATCAACGCCCCCTGTCGCACCAGGTGCTTCCTATCACGGAGTGTCACCTGCCGGTGGATGGCCTAAACCAGGTTTGGCCGCAGCTCAGCTTTGAACCGGGGTTAGGTCTTGAGCGGCTTGAGCTGCGTCAGAGCAGCGATGAAGAGATCCTAATGGTGATGGAAGGGGAACCGCGCGACCTGCCCGAGGTCAACCTGGAAGCGCCGATCTCGATCGTGCATGAGAGTGATGGTGAGCAGGTGGTTGTCGCCGGTTTGGAATATCTTTTTATGGATGTCAACAAACGCGGATTCATGGTCTCTGCCGGTTCGTTCTTCCAGGTCAATTTGGCCCAGGCGGAGCAGATGGTGAAATTGGTACTGGATGCGCTCCAGCTCAAACCCGCCCAGACGGTGATGGACCTTTACGCCGGGGTTGGATTATTCAGCGCTTTTATCGCTCCCTCCGTTAAACGCCTGGTGGCGGTTGAGGTAAGTGAGAGCGCCTGCAAGGATTTTGCCTACAATTTGGATGAATTCGAAAATGTGGAACTGTATGTCGGGTTAACGGAAGAGGTCCTGCCATCCTTAGAGATTAAACCGGACGCGGTTGTGCTGGATCCGCCCCGGGCTGGGTTGGAAAAACTGGCCATGGAAGCATTGTTGAATATGAAACCAAAGCGGATCGTTTACGTGTCTTGCGACCCCTCCACACTGGCGCGCGATGCCAAACGGTTGATCGCCGGCGGGTACAACCTGGAATATACCACCCCGGTGGATATGTTCCCACAGACGTTCCATATTGAAAGTGTAT
>DATMYN010000106.1:0-3591 GCA_035560875.1 Longilinea sp.
GCATTTATTGCGCCGATGCTGGCTCAAAACGATGTGATCGGGTTATTGATCATCGAAAGCAGAAACAATTTCGCATTTCTGGAAGAAGATAAAGAATGGTTTGGCCTGGTTGCCAACCAGATCGGGCTGGCGATCCAAAATGCGCGCTTATTTGTCCACGCCCAGCAGCGAATTGCCGAGTTGTCTACCATTCAAGTGATCGATTCTGCCCTATTATCCCATTTGGGTCACAATCAAGCTTATGATCTATTAACTGCACAAACCGCCATCCAATTAAAAACGGATTCAGCCATTCTATTGCTTTATGATGAAACGAACCAAGAACTACATCTTGCCAGTATCTATGGATATCAAAAGAAGAAGAATATTTCACTGAATATAAAATTAGGTGAGAGTCTGGCAGGAAAAGTTGCCCTGGAACGAAAGCGATTGCATTTCGATCATTTAAAAAAAGAGAATCTGTCACTACTTGTCAATGAGACACTCAATGAAGGTTTTGACGATTATTATGGATTACCGCTACTAACAAGCGGAAAGTTGATCGGCGTACTCGAAGTAATGCACAGAACCCCAATCCGGGTGGACGAGGATTGGTTCAGGTTCTTAGATATGCTGGCTGAACAATCGGCGATCGTGATCGACACCATCCAGTTGTACGACGGGATCCAGCTTGCCCACCAAGATCTTGTCAAAGCTTATGACGCAACAATCGAGGGCTGGTCACAGGCCATGGACCTGCGCGATCGGGAGACCGAAGGGCATACCCAGCGGGTGGTTGATCTGACCTTACGCCTGGCACATAAATTCGGTTTTTCAGAAGAGGACTTAGTCCATATTCGCAGAGGCTGCCTATTACATGATATCGGGAAATTGGGTGTGCCGGATGCGATTTTACTCAAAGCGGATAAATTAACGGACGAGGAATGGGTGTTGATGAAAAAACACCCCGAGTATGCTTACAGCATGTTGAAGCCGATTGAGTATCTGGCGCCCGCCATCGATATTCCCTACTGCCACCATGAAAAATGGGATGGCAGCGGTTACCCACGCGGGTTAAAAGGGGAAGAGATCCCATTGGCAGGCCGTTTGTTTGCCATTGTGGATGTGTGGGACGCTTTGTTATCGAATAGACCTTACCGAAAAGCTTGGACAGAATTAGAGGCTTTTGAATATATGAAGGAACAATCCGGCAAGCAATTTGACCCGCAAGTGGTCTCTACCTTTTTAGGCATGGCCACCAAACCTTTAAAAACATTAAAACTTCAAACGAAAGCTTAGTAAACTGATAAATTTAGTTTTGCTGCGTATGATCTATTCTTCGTTTTGAGCAGTCGCCTTTTTAGATTGTGTCCAAGTATCGATCGTCTTCAAGAAAGCCTGCATATTGAGCGGTTTCATGGTGTAGTCATCCATTCCGGCTTCCAGGCAGCGTTCCTGATCACCTTTTAAGGCATAGGCGGTCATGGCAATGATCGGAATATGCCCGCCGGTCCCTTTTTCCCATTCGCGGATGCGCTGGGTAGCCTCAAAACCATCCAATTCCGGCATTTGAACGTCCATCAGCACTGCCTGGTAGGTCTTTTTCTTTACCTGCTCTACGGCTTGCAGTCCGTTGGTGACTGCATCCACAGAGTAGCCGGCTTTTTGTAACAGAATGACCGCCAGGCGTTGGTTCACGGGGTTATCTTCGGCTAATAGGATGGTCATACCCTGCCGTCTCTGCTCCGATAAGATATGCCGGGTAACCAGAACCGGTTTCTCATCCTCCTTGCAGCCCATAACAGAGATCAGCATATCCTTAAGTACCTGTTGTTTGACCGGTTTTAGCAAATACCCATTACACCCCAACGCTTCCATACGGATGGCATCACCGCGTTGACCCATTGAGGTTAAGATCACAATCTTAAGATCACTTAAGCTAGGATCGACTTTGATCAATTTGGCGGTTTGTTCCCCGTCCAATTCCGGCATTTGCATATCCAATAAAACAATCTTATAAGGGTCGCGGGCATTCTTGGCGGCCTGTAACTTTATTAATCCCTCTTCCCCACTGGCCGCTACATCAATCCGACAGCCAAACCCTTCGACGACTTTAGTCAAGATCATGCGGTTGGTTGCGTTATCATCCACACCGAGGATGTGCACATCCTCAAGTTCAACCGGCGATGCCACAACAATTGGTTTACTTTTTCCCTTGGGCTGTTTTTCAAAGGTAACATCAAACCAAAAGGTACTGCCGTCTCCTGGTATTGATGTAACCCCGATCTGGCCTTTCATCAGATCAACCAATTGTTTGCATATTGCCAGTCCCAATCCGGTACCGCCATACTTGCGGGTGGTGGACCCATCGGCCTGAGTGAAGCGGTCAAAAACATGCTCCTGCCGCTCAAGGGGGATGCCAATACCGGTATCTTGCACCGAGAAATGGATCTTTACCTCTTTTTCGGTCTCTTCCAGTGGCTCAGCCCTGATGAAGATCTCACCCTGTTGGGTAAATTTGATCGCATTCCCGGCCAGATTAACGATAATCTGGCGGATGCGGGCCGGATCACCGCGAATATCAGATAATAGATCGGGGTGGATGAGGCAGGCTAATTCCAAGCCTTTGTCTTGAGCCTTTTTGGCCAAAGTAAAGGCAATATCTTCGACGGTGTTACGCAAATTGAAATCAATATTTTCCAAAACCAACTTTTTGGCTTCGATCTTGGAGAAATCAAGGATATCGTTGATCAGCCCTAACAGCAGTTCTGCACTTTGCATTGATACAGTCAAAAAATCACGCTGCTCTGCGGTAAGTTGGGTATCCAAAGTCAACTCGAGCATACCGATCACCCCATTCATGGGAGTGCGGATCTCGTGGCTCATATTAGCCAAGAATTCACTCTTGGCTGAATTGGCTTCTTCGGCTTCGCGACGGGCCTGCATCAGATCGGATATATCATGGTAAAGCCCTAGGGAAGCTACTTTTTGTCCATTGACGACGATCGGCACGCCAAAGATCTCCACATCCACCAGGGTTCCATCTTTACGTTTGCGTTTGCCAATATCGTGCACAGCCCCTTCTGCTACTTTATGGGTTAATTCGATCGCCTCGTTCACTTTTTCAGGTTGAGTTACCAGCGAATCCAGATCTTTTCCAATGACTTCATCGGAGGTATACCCATATAATTTTTCAAACGCCGGGTTGCATGAAGTGATCTTTCCCTCATCATCAAGCACCACGATCGCCACCGGGCTGGTAGCCACCAGTGATTCAAAATAAAGTTTCTGGCGGACGATCTCATCTTCGGCGCGTTTCTTCTCGGTAATATCCTCAAACATCCAAACTACGCCATTTAAAACATGCTCCGGATCCAATGCTTTCCCTATGAAACGACACCAGAATGGTGTTCCATCATGTTTCGCCAGCAGATACGTATTATCAGAGGTCTCCCCTTTGGCCATTTTCTCATACGCAGATTTGCCTAGCTCTTCATACATTTCATCCGTCGGAAAAAGGCCCCTAGCTGTCATACCTTTCAGTTGTTCGGGTTTTAGCCCATAGAATTCAGCTAAACTTGGGTTCACCCATTCATATACGCGGTTTTTCAC
>DATMYN010000107.1:0-9221 GCA_035560875.1 Longilinea sp.
CAACACTCTTTTAAATGAACAAAGCTCTACTTGAGAGCTTTGTTCTTAAATTGAACCAGAAAGTTGATTTATTCTACTTATCTTGCAATGCAGCCAGGCCTGGTAATACTAAACCTTCCAGCATTTCCAAAGAGGCACCACCACCTGTGCTAATGTGTGTGATCTTGTCAGCCACACCGGATTGCTGAACGGCTGCTACTGATTCGCCACCGCCAACAATACTGATAGCCTTGCTGCCGGCAACTGCTTTTGCAATAGCAAAAGTGCCTTCGGCGAACCGCGGAAATTCGAAAACACCCATTGGGCCATTCCAAACAACGGTCCCAGCAGATCCGATAACCTTGGAGTATGTCGCCACTGTTTCAGGTCCAATATCCAGGACGCGCCAACCTTCGGGGACAGGTCCGGTAGGAATTACCTTCCGCTCGGCATCAGCCTCGAATTTATTAGCGATCACGAGATCCACCGGTAAACGCAATTGTGAACCACCGGCTTTGAGCAGTTCTTTGGCTGTTTCGAGGGCTTCATCTTCAACCAGGGAATCAGCCATAGCATACCCTTGCGCTTTTAAGAATGTGTTTGCCATACCACCGCCGATTAAAACTGTTTCAGCTTTGGTCAGCAGGTTTTTAATCACACCAATCTTATCGCTGATCTTAGCGCCACCCAGGATGGCGACAAATGGCTGCTTTGGATTGGCGACTGCCTCACCCAGATAGCGGATCTCTTTTTCCATCAGGAAACCGGCAACAGCCGGTAAGAAACGGGCAACACCTTCGGTTGATGAATGGGCGCGATGGGCAGTACCAAATGCATCATTGACATATACATCTGCCAATGCAGCCAGACCCTTAGCCAAGTCAAGATCGTTTTTCTCTTCTCCAGGGTAGAAACGCGTGTTTTCCAATACCAGGATTTCGCCGGGTTTCAAAGCCTTGGCAACAGCTTCAACTTTTGGTCCAACACAGTCATCGACAAACTGGACGGGTTTTCCCATTAGTTTGCTTAAATGTTCGGCAACGGGTTTTAGGGTGAATTTGGGATCGGGACCGCCTTTAGGCCGACCCAGGTGCGAGCAAAGTATGACGGCAGCCCCATGGTCCAATAAAAATTGGATGGTTGGGATTGCGCCGCGGATGCGCGTATCATCACTAACTTTGTCTTCCTTCAGTGGGACATTGAAGTCAACCCGCACAAGTACTCTTTTACCGCTTACTTCAATGTCACGGATCGTTTTCTTATTGAACATCGAATCCTCCATTTATGGAAAGTCCTGGCAGATTGGATTGATCTGCCAGGACTTGATTTCAAAACGATTAGAGGCTCTTGGCCATCAATGCAGCCAGATCGGCTGTGCGAACGGAGTAACCCCATTCATTATCGTACCAGGTAACCACTTTGATCAAAGTGCTCTTTTCTTTACCCAGCACCATGGTGAAGGGTAGATCGATAGAAGAGCTGTGAGGATCACCCTTAAAGTCCATGCTCACCAGGGGTTCATCTACTGCTTGGAGGATACCCTTGAGTTCAGGGCGTTTGGCAGCATCGCGGAATGCCTGGCGGAGTTCTTCAGTGGTGACCGGTGTTTCAATTTCGGCAGTCAGGTCAACAATGGAAACAGTGGGAGTGGGTACGCGCAGAGCATAGCCGTCCAACTTTCCTGAAAGCTCGGGGATGACCAATTTAATGGCTTTGGCAGCGCCGGTGGTGGTGGGGATGATATTCATCGCGGCAGCGCGGGCACGGCGCAGGTCACTATGCGGCAGATCCAAGATCTTCTGATCATTGGTGTAGGAATGGATGGTGGTCATGAAGCCGCGCACGATCTTGTATTGATCGTGAACAACTTTGCAAGCCGGTGCAAGGCAGTTTGTGGTGCAGGATGCATTGGAGACCACATGATGTTTGGCGGGGTCATACATCTTCTCATTGACACCTAAAACGATGGTCAGATCTTCACCTTCAGCAGGGGCGGAGATGATGACTTTTTTAGCGCCGCCCTTGGTAATGTGATTTACAGCACCCAAGACAGTCTTACCCTTTTTGTTCACACCATCTTCCTTGATGGTGAAAATGCCGGTTGATTCGATTACGATATCAACACCGTTATCACCCCACGGGATCTTAGAAGGATCAGCTTCCTTGAATGCTTTGATCTTCTTGCCGTTGACGATCAAAGTATCTTCACCCTCAACTTCTACGGTGCCATTAAAGCGGCCGTAGTTGGAGTCATAGCGCAGCAAGTGCGCCATGGTTTTCATATCTCCTAAATCATTGAATGCTACGACTTCCAAATCCTTGGGATAAAAATCGAGCATTGCTTTGAGTACTTGCCGGCCGATCCGGCCAAAACCGTTGATACCAACTCGGGTTGTCATGCAAAAAACCTCCTAAAGAAGATTAATGTAATACCATGGTTCGATCATGGTTTTCAGCCATTTGAAGTCGTTTCATCCCGCGGGGAGGAAAGCGGTCCTGTTCTTTCATTATATAGGTCAATTATAGCGCGAGCTAGTTTAGTTGAGTGATGCCGCCAAGGATTATCTGTTTCGATCAGATCGGATTGATATAAAGAATAGGATTGGTCAAGATCAGCCTCCGGCCGCACCCATGAAGAATGGGCTCCTAATCGACCCTCAAATCGATTATTGCAGATTACCAGATCAAATAACCGATCTCCTAAGTGCTTTTCCAATGTCCGCAAATGATCCCCGCAGGTGAAATGATCGGTTTCACCGGGTTGAGTGGCAACATTACACACATAGAATTTCGTTGCCCGGCTGGCGCGAATTGCTTGGGCAATTTCCGGAACCAACATGTCGGGTAAAATGCTCGTGTAAAGACTGCCAGGCCCGATAACGATCAAATCCGCTGAGAGGATTGCCTGGATGGCAGGCGGATAGGCAGCCGGGTTGTCCGGTTCAAGCCATACGCGTTGTATCGAACCATTATACTTGGGGATTTCACTTTCTCCGTGGATGCGGATATTTTCCCCTGTTTTTGCGTCCAGAACATCGGCAACCAGGGTGACATTATGTAATGTGGATGGCAACACCTGTCCGCGGATGGCTAATACTTTCCCTGATTCAGCCACAGCCTGTTCGAAACTGCCCGAAATATCCGCCATGGCGGTTATAAACAAGTTCCCTAACGAATGTCCGTTCAAACCAGCGCCGCTTCCGAACCGGTATTGGAAGATCTGTGAGAGCATGGCTTCATCATCGGAGAGAGCGGCCAGGCAATTGCGAATATCACCCGGGGGTAATATACCCATGTTGCGTCGGATTTCCCCGGAAGATCCGCCATCATCGGCGACAGTGACAATGGCGGTGATGTTGTTGGAGTAGGTCTTCAATCCGCGTAATAATGTAGATAAACCGTTCCCACCCCCTAGTGCTACGATACGGGGACCTTTTTCACGCCGGCGAAATGTGGATACGGTATCAACTATAGTCGACCCTGGGCGAACAAATGGTACTAACAGTGAGCGGCTTAGTCCCCAAAGACCGAAACCTACTAACCCAATCCCCAACAACCCAAATATGATAGCTCGAAGGCCGCGGCTTAAGAAACGCAGCGATAAAAAAGAGAGGATAGGCAGCCACCAAGTTTGTGGGGCGGATCGATATATGTCCAATACCAGAACAGCAAAACCTAACCCTAAGAAGGAAGTCCCAACCAATATGGCTAGAAGCCATCGCTTGATCCCAATTCCGGGAACAAGCCAGCGAACTTCCTGACGGATCAATTTACCAAGGGATTCAAGCCACGATTTTCGTTTTGGCTGCATAATTCCACGTATGATAGCAGTGTTTTTATGTGAAGTCAACCAGACAACCCCTAATATTTCACGCTATGCTATAATCGTGGACATGGATGCCTATATTGCAGTGGATGTCGGCGGTACACGGATGCGAGCTGCAGTTTACCCGCAGGAGGGTATTGCGCCGATTGCGGTTGAGAAGATCCGCACAACTGGCCGTAAAGGCACTCCGGTAGAACGTTTGATAGACTTGTTGAAACAAATTTGGCCGGAAAAAGCCACGGTTAAGGGAATTGGTTTAGCAGCCCCCGGATATTTGGATGCCCAACAAGGTATTGTAATATCTGCACCGAATATTCCGGGCTGGATCAATCTTCCCCTCCGGCATGAAATTCAATCCGTTTTCGATGTTCCGGTATTTTTGGGTAATGATGCCAATCTGGCAGCTTTGGGAGAATGGAAATACGGCGCCGGCAAGGGCCACCATCATGTCTTATACATCACCATTAGTACCGGGATTGGTGGGGGGATCATCATTGATGATCGGTTGTTAGTCGGTGCACATGGTTTAGCTGCCGAAATTGGTCATGTAACCATCTTGCCGGATGGTCCGAAATGCGGCTGTGGGCATCGCGGACACCTTGAGGCTTTGGCTTCAGGGACTGCCATAGCCAAATATGTGGCTGAGCAATTGGTCTTGGGAGTTCCTTCTTCATTGTCATCGCTCGAAAACCCAACGGCAGCGGATATCTCTCTCGCTGCTGAAAAAGGGGATGCACTTGCCATTGAGGCTTTTAATCGAGCCGGTTCATTTTTAGGTATGGCTTTAGCTGATTTCTTACACACCTTCAATCCATCGATCGTAATCTTAGGCGGAGGTGTGTCGCGCAGCGGACGCTTGATCATAGACCCGATACGGAATACATTACCACGCCACGTTTTATCCCTTGAGTATATTCGAGACTTGGTGATCACTACGGCGGTACTGGGGGATGATGCCGGTCTCGTAGGAGCCTTGGCGCTTGCTCGTGGATAAACCGGACACTCGTCACGTTGCCAGCCTCTCTCCCCAGTGCTATAATATTCATTAGCTGAAAGTTAGCATTTCATTATTATACTGACCTGGCAGTAGATACCACCGACAATGGGGATTAGCCGGTGTATTTCTGTCTCTCCCAATGAACCAGGTTTATTTGGGATACCGAATCTTCTAGAAGGAGGATCTGTATGGAACCATTGAAGTTACCAGGGCAGGTCGCCAAAAGCGTGATCGAACGCGACCAGGCAGTCATCTCACCGTCTTATCCTAGAGGTTATCCATTTGTAATGGACCATGGCCGAGGATCTGAGGTTTGGGATGTAGATGGGAACCGGTTCGTTGACTTTGCCGCTGGTATCGCAGTAAACTCAACCGGTCACAGTCATCCCAAGGTTGTAAAAGCCATTCAAGATCAGGCTGAAAAATTCATTCATATTTCCTCTGATTACTATCATCCCAACTGGGTAAAATTAGCTGAATACCTTGACCGTATCGCACCATTTAGTGAATCTGCGGTCTCGTTTATGACCAACTCCGGCACAGAAAGTGTTGAATCGGCAATCAAATTAGCCCGGTATCATACCGGTCGCAGCCAGTTCATCGGCTTTTTGGGCGGGTTCCATGGTCGTACAATGGGTTCAGTGACCTTTACCGCCAGTAAGGCAAATTATCACAAAGGGTTTTTCCCGTTGATGAACGGTGTCGTGCATGCACCTTTCCCTGACCCTTATCACCCCTTACTTCATTTTGAACCTGGGGAAGATTATGGGGAAGTGGTGGTGCGCTATATCGATGAGGAAATTTTTGGACGCATTTTACCCCCGGAAGAGGTTGCGGGAATTCTCGTTGAACCTATCCAGGGTGAAGGCGGCTACATTGTTCCTCCTCCGGGATTCTTCCCCGCTTTGCGTAAATTGTGTGATAAACACGGTATTTTGCTGATTGCCGATGAAGTCCAAGCTGGGGTAGGGCGTACCGGAAAATGGTGGTCGATCGAGCACTTTGGTGTAGAGCCTGATATTATTTGTACTGCCAAAGGGATTGCATCTGGGATGCCTTTAGGGGCAATGGTAGCCCGCCAAAGTGTGGTTACCTGGCCGCGCGGATCCCATGGAAATACGTATGGCGGTAACCCGATAAGCTGTGCAGCCGCATTAGCCACCCTTGACTTGATTGAAAATGAGTACATGGAGAATGCCGTCAAGATGGGTGAATATGCCATAGGCTTGCTAAGCGATATGGCTGAACGGCATACCTCCATTGGATGCGTGCGCGGTCAAGGTCTGATGATCGGTGTCGAATTCGTTAAAGACCGTGAAACCCGCAAAGCGGATGCTAAATTACGTGACCAGGTTGTCAACCTGGCTTTTGAACGCGGATTATTGACCTTGGGATGTGGAAAGAGTGTCATTCGAGTCAGTCCACCTTTGTGCATCACCCGCGAACAAATTGACGAAGGTATGGAAATATTCGAAGAAGCCCTCTCATTAGCTGAAGAAGGTGCTTACTCTTTGATGGAGCAGGAATCTGCTGCCTACACCCATTAGGCCCTAATGCTGCCCATCCCACTCCTGCCAGACCTGCGTGTGCGCCAGCGAGATTACCTGCTGCAAATCGCACGCGCAATGACGCAAGATTTGGATCTGGATAGTTTATTAGCCCAGATCCTGAAAACCTCGGTCGATTTGTTGGCCGGACAAGTGGGATTGATAGCCTTACGTTCACCAGAAAGCGGGTGGCGTGTTCAGGTATCTCAGAACATGCCGCCTGCTTTTTTACGTTCTCTTGAACCTATGCTGGCACGCATCCCCGGAGACCAAGATCCGGAAAAAGATGAACTACCAGAGATCAACCGTCTGTTGAATGAATTTACCTATGCAGCCAGTATGGGCCAACTTTCAGGGGTCGGTCTTCCGTTGGTTACCCGCCAAAAAGTTGTTGGTGTGATCTTCGTGTTTCGCACCTATTCCACAGTTTTCTCCGGAAATGATCGGGTTTTACTGAGCAGCTTTGCCAATCAGGCTGCCATCGCCGTTCAGAATGCTCAATTGGTGGCGAACATCACACGGGAGAAACAACGTCTGGATGCATTATTGGGTGCTGTGGCAGATGGAGTATTGATCTTAAAACCAAATTTAGCGATTGAACGGGCGAATGATGCTTTTTGTCGGTTAATGGAGATCAATGAAAAATCGATCGTTGGTTTACCTCATCAACAAGTGGTTGAATGGGAAAAGCAACCTCAAGGGACAAAGCTGGAGGATGCGGTTGAAAACGGCTGGCCGTTGACTCCGCACGCAACTTTATATGTTGAAGGGGATCTTCATCGTGGAAAAGATGTGGCTCCATTACCCACCGGAGTGACCTACGCACCTTTAATGACGCCGGAAGGGGTGCTGTTAAACATCATTGCATCCGTGCGGGATATCAGCAAATTTAGGCAGGCCGATGAATTAAAGAGCACTTTCGTTTCCATTGTCAGCCATGAATTAAAAACACCGGTAGCCTTGATCAAGGGGTATGTTTCTACCTTGCGACGGGAAGACGCCACTTGGGATCGTCAGATCGTATCAGAATCATTACAAGTGATCGAAGAAGAGGCTGACCGGTTGAGTGGATTGACCGAAAATTTATTAGATGCCTCCCGGCTTCAAGCCGGAGGAATTGCCCTTAAACGTTCAGAGGTTTCTTTACCAGTTTTAGCTGAACGAATGGCAAAACGTTTTAGGACCCAAACGACTGCCCATCAGATCGTTGTCGATTTCCCTGAAAAATTTCCGGTAATCGTTGCCGATGAAGGTCGATTGGAACAGTTGCTGAGCAATTTAATCGGTAATGCCATTAAATATGCTCCCGATGGTGAAGTGAAGATCCGCGGACAGATGCGAAAAAATATGGTTATCGTTTCGGTCAGTGATCAAGGTCCCGGTATCTCCACGGAAGATCTTCCACATGTGTTTGATCGGTTCTACCGGGCTCGCGATATGGCCCGCCATACAAAAGGGGCCGGCTTGGGATTATATCTGGCAAAATCCATTGTCGAGGCTCACGGCGGGCGTATTTGGGTTGAATCGGGGGCGGAAAAAGGCGCTCAGATGTACTTCTCTCTACCGATTGGCGAATAAACATCCCAAGATTTTCCTATAAATTTCTTATAAGGCCGGTTAAGTGCCGGTGGTATAATCCAACCTACATTATTTGATGAATAGGATTGAACATGGCAAAAATACAAACCTCTTGCCCTCGTTGCCGCCAACCTGTCCTGGCGGAGATCGAACAACTTTTTGATATGAATAACGATCCAAATGCCAAGAATAAGATCTTGAGCGGAGCAGCGAATTTGATCCAATGCAAGGCATGTGGTTACCAGGGACCTTTACCTACCCCTATGGTCTACCATGATCCTGAAAAAGAATTACTCTTGACCTTTTTCCCGCCTGAATTAGGCATGCCGCTAAACGAGCAAGAAAAGACCATCGGTCCGTTGATCACCCAGGTCATGAACCGCTTACCCCCAGAAAAACGAAAAGCTTACCTCTTACAACCCAAATCGATGTTAACCTACCAAACCTTGATCGATAAGATCCTTGAAGGGGATGGTATTACTCGTGAAATGGTGGAAGCGCAACAGAGGAAAATGAGTCTGTTACAACGATTATTGAGTTTACAAGGTGACTCACGCCTAACGGTCATTGAACAAGAAAAAGCCCAAATCGATGAAGAATTCTTTGTTTTGATGAGCCGTTTAGTTGAAATATCCGTAAACCAGGGTGATAAAGCCACCGCACAAGCATTGTCTGGTTTGCAGAAAGACCTCATCGAGAAAACCGAAGTGGGTCAAAAACTGCAAGGACAGGCTAAAGAAGTTCAAGCGACGATGAAGGCTTTGCAAGAAGCCGGAAAAGATGGCTTGACCCGCGAAAAGTTGATTGACCTAATGATGGCAGCCCCGAGTGATGTAGGTGTTTCGACACTGGTGAACTACACGTACCAGGCTTTGGATTACACATTTTTCCAGGCTTTGACAACGCGCTTGGAAGGGGCAGATGGCGAAGAAAAGAAAAAATTAACTGAGTTGCGGGAAAAATTGGTCGATATGACCAATGAAATTAAGAAGGCTGTTGAAGCAGAAATTCAAGCTACCCAAAAACAATTTGAAACCATTTTAGCCTCTCCTGATGTGGAGAAAGCCACAATGGAAGCATTGGAAACCTTATCGCCCTCTTTCGCTGACATTGTTGATCAAGCTTTACAAGAAGCCCGAAAAACCGGGAATTTGGAACGAAGTGCTAAGATCCAACAGATTGCGGCAGTACTGGAAAAAGCCAGCCAACCCCCGGCAGAAATACAATTCCTGGAGGAACTGCTCTCTGCTCCGGATGAAAATGCAGTCCGGAAGATGCTGGAAGATAAATCAGC
>DATMYN010000108.1:0-3904 GCA_035560875.1 Longilinea sp.
CTAGCGCGCTTGCATGGGGTGCAAGAGGTCGGAGGTTCAAATCCTCTCGCCCCGACTAAAAAAAAACCACTGTTTCCAGTGGTTTTTTTTATTATTCATTCGAGAATTATCCGCCCGAGGCAATACTGATCCCGCGCATTATTAAAAAGAAAGCCACCACCGCACAGGCGCACATCATGATCGTTACAGCAATGATGAGCATCAATATCGTCCGTCCGTTTTTTCCAACTTTTCCAGCCTGGGCGATCAATTCGGGAGGGATGGTGGTTTTTTCGCCTGTATCACCGGTAGACCCTCTGGCTGCATCGATGATCTCTCCAACCAATACCCTGGCATCCTTTGCAGGTTCCTCGGGTTTTGATTCAACAGGTTTAATGGCATTCGGGTCATAAGCCGGTGGAGGATCGGGCTGGTAGAATTCTCCTGCTGATGTGGAGGAAGGACCTTTTTCCATCCCACCGCTGGAATACCCACAATACGGGCAACTGCTGTTGGTTGATGAAGCATCATATTTTGCTCCACATGATGCACAAGTCATTACCGCCATGATATCCTCCAAGTTGATACTGGTTTGATCGTTAAGTACCTAATTTTATCGCAACTTGCCCCCCTCTGCCAATTGCGTTACAATCCACTCAACTTCATTATGGAGAATTCATATGCCGATCTATGAATATGTTTGTGCACAATGCGGTTCTAAATTTGATGCTCTCCGCAGTATGAATGATTCGGATAAAGAGATCGAATGCGCACATTGCCATTCCACCGATACTCACCGGGCTTTATCCTTGTGTTTTTCCCACTCCGATGGACATGAAATCGCCTCAAGCAGCTCCGGTGGATGTACCGGCTGCAGCGGTGGTTCATGCTCATCTTGCGGTCACTAGAGGTATTATGGATTTGATTGGAAAATCGGTATTGATAACCGGTGGTTCCAGCGGGATCGGTTTGGCATTAGCCAAACGGTTTGCCCGTAACGGTGCTGATGTTTGGATCCTGGCCCGCCGTCTGGATGTCCTCCAAAAAGCACAGAAAGAGATCGAACAAGCCCGCCTCTCAACGGACCAGGTGATTGGAATTCTACAAGCCGATGTTGGGCACGAGGCATCGATCAACCAGGTTCTGACCGAATTTTGTGAAGCAACCGGAGCGCCAGATTACCTGGTTTGTGCGGCCGGTATCGTCCAACCGGGATTGTTGGTTGAACAACCTCTGGAAATCTTTCAGGCAACCATGCAGATTGATTATTTCGGCTCAGTAGCCTCCACAAAGGCAGTGTTGCCATATATGATTTCCAGAAAATCCGGTCACATTGCCTTCATCTCCTCCCTGGTCGGTTTTGCCGGTTCGTACGGCTACGCCTCCTATGCCGGCCCAAAATTTGCCCTGCGCGGGTTTGCCGATGTACTACGCACTGAAACGCTTGAACATCACCTGACTGTCTCAATCGTTTACCCACCTGATACGGATACCCCCCAGCATGAATATGAAAAACCGTTTCAACTTGAGGTCACCAAGGAGATCAATAAAAGCGCCGGCTTATTAAGTGCCGACAAAGTGGCTGAAGCAATTTATAAAGGTCTATTGCGTAAGCAATACATCATCACGCCAAACTTTGAAACCTGGTTTGCTTATTTGATCTCAAGCACATTCCTCGTCGGCGTGATTGATTCATTGACTCGAAACGCCATCCGTAAGGTAAATAAGTAACTCCCTCCAAGCACTTTATTTCTAGTTAATTCCATTAACCTCCGATGTAACCTCTCTAGACGTGTTAAGTTATTGGTTTTTTGTGAGGTGACATTTTTCCATTCCCATCCTACATTTGTCCACTGGATAAAAAAAACCTATATGTTATACTTTACCGGTCAAACCATTTTATTCAATAAGGAGTGCTGATGAAAAAAGATTTTCTGGCCGAATCCGATTATTCCCCCAAAGAACTGCAAGCAATGCTCGATCTTGCTGTTGAACTGAAGAAAGAGTATTCACTCGGGGGCAATAACCCCATTCTTAAGGGAAAAGTATTGGGCATGATCTTCCAAAAACCCAGCTTGCGCACGCGTGTTAGCTTTGACATGGCCATGCGCCACCTGGGTGGTGATGCTCTCTACCTATCCCCCGCTGAGATTGGCTTGGGCCAGCGCGAATCCATTGCCGATGTAGCCAGAGTTCTCTCCGGTTACGTGCATGGTATTATGGCTCGTGTTTTTGATCACCAACATGTGGTAGAACTGGCAAAATGGTCTAGCATTCCGGTCATCAATGGTTTATCCGATTACAACCATCCTTGCCAGGGTATGGCTGATCTTCTCACCATCCAGGAAGAATTTGGCAACGTCAAGGGTTTGAATGTTACTTTCATCGGTGATGGCAACAATGTTGCAGTTAGTTTGATGCACATGTGCGCTAAATTAGGCGCAAATTTTACCATTGCTAACCCCGCCGATTATGATATGCCCACCCAACCCATCGATTTGGCAAATAAATTCGCAATTACATCTGGCAGTAAACTGAAATTCCTGCGCGATCCACATGCCGCCGTCAAGGATGCCCACGTGATCTATACCGACACATGGACCAGCATGGGGCAAGAAGCGGAAACTGAAAAAAGGAAGGCTGTTTTCCCACCGTTCCAGGTGAATGAAAAATTGGTTTCCGAAGCCCGCCAGGATGTCATCGTCATGCACTGCTTACCAGCCCACCGTGGCCAAGAGATCACCGATGAGGTAGCCGATGGTCCACACTCCCGCTTATTCCCGCAGGCACATAATCGTCTGCACGCCCAAAAAGCAATCCTGTATACGCTGATGGGAGATACCAAGCTATGAAATCCCACGATTACATTGAGATTGAAGAGAAATTTGGCGCCCATAACTATCATCCACTGGATGTCGTCTTAGCGCGCGGTGAAGGTGTATGGGTATACGATGTTGACGGAAAGAAATATTTGGATTGCCTGAGCGCTTATTCAGCCCTCAACCAAGGTCATGTTCATCCCAAAGTCCTCAAAGCCCTGACAGAACAGGCTGCCAAGATCTCACTAACCTCACGCGCATTCCGAAATGATCAGCTTCCCTTCCTATACAAGGAACTGTCAGAACTTACCGGTTATGAGATGTCGTTACCGATGAATTCCGGCGCTGAAGCGGTGGAAACAGCCTTGAAATTGGCGCGTAAATGGGCTTATCAGGTAAAAAAGATCGCCCGTTACCAAGCCGAAATTATCGTGGCAAATGGCAATTTTCATGGCCGCACGATTTCCATCGTTTCGTTCTCTTCCGAACCCTTGTATAAGGACGATTTTGGTCCTTTTACCCCCGGTTTCATTTCTGTGCCCTATGGCGATTCTGAGGCGATTGAAAAAGCCATTACCCCCAATACGGCTGCCGTCATGCTCGAACCCATCCAGGGTGAAGGCGGTGTAATTATTCCACCATCCGGTTATTTGAAGAAAGTCCGCGATATCTGCAAAAAGAACAAGGTACTCTTTATCGCTGATGAGATCCAGACCGGTTTAGGCCGCACAGGTAAGTTGTTTGCCTGCGATTATGAAGATGTGCGTCCCGATATGGTCATTATCGGTAAAGCGCTGGGTGGTGGTTTTTATCCTGTTTCAGCGGTTTTGGCCGATAAAGATATCATGATGCTCTTCACAGCCGGTGAACACGGATCGACCTTTGGCGGTAATCCGCTTGCTGCGGCAGTATCACGGGCAGCTCTTCGAGTTATTGTCGAAGAAAAACTGGTTGAGAACTCCAGTAATATGGGTGAATATTTCGTACAGAAATTAAAAGAGATCCCTTCCAAGCACATCAAAGAAGTGCGCGGTCGGGGTTTATTGATCGGTGTGGAGCTAAAACCAGAAGCCAAAGGTGCCCGCCGTTTCTGCGTTGCCTTACAA
>DATMYN010000109.1:0-2968 GCA_035560875.1 Longilinea sp.
CCGGGTTCTTGGATAAATTGGATCCCCCGTTCGACGACTTGATAATCCAAATCACGTAGATCTGGCGCCAACTGGTTCATCACCTGGCGCAGCAGCATACGGCGGACCGCCAAATTCTTTGTATTAACCATTGTGCGGTTAAAAATGATCCATTTTGGATCTTCGGTTTTTACGCACTCTTTCCAGGCGATCGCCAACGTTTCAGCGATCAAAACTGCATCTTGGCGCAGCACCTCCCCCATATTTACCAGGCGCTGCTTGATCTGCGGGTTATAGGCAGCTAATTCTGGAATTAATTCATGGCGTAGTTTGTTACGAAAATATTTGGTTTGGTTATTAGTCTCGTCTTCAATCGGGGTTAGTTTTTCAGTCCGGCAGTATTCCTCGATCTCACTGCGCCAAACCCCTAAAAGGGGTCTCACCAAGGGAATTTCCTTACTCCAGGGGTTCGGTAAAGAATAGGAATGCATTCCGCCCAGCCCATCCAATCCGGCTCCGCGGATGAAATGCATCAGAATGGTTTCCACCTGGTCATCCGCATTGTGGCCAACCACAACCGCCTGGGCTTGAATGGCTGCGGCTTTTTCAAATAGAAAATGATAGCGTGCTACCCTGGCAGCCTCTTCGATAGACAATTTCATTTGAGATGAAAAAAGGGAAATATCTTCTTGACCAACGATGAAGGCTAATCCCCGCTGCCCGGCTTCTGCTGCCACCTTTTGAGCATCTTGACTTGAAGTTGGTCGAAGCATATGGTCAAAATGGGCAACGGTGATGAGAAAGCCCGCCTTATGGAGAGCATCCAGCAAACATAAACTATCCGGCCCGCCAGAAACACCCACAAGGAGGGGTTTCTTCTTAACCAGGCCGAATTTCACCACCAGCAACTCCCCCAATACGTCCGGTAACATGAATCGATTATAACACGCCTAAAATTGTATAAAATTATCCCTACCGGTCAAGATTTTTTGTATTTGCTCTACGATTATGAAATATTTTTGTCACACACTTGCAAAATACTTGCCTATACGCTAACTTTATGCTAGACTGACTTTAAATTACCGCAATTAAGAGGTTTTATGACAGAAAAAATCCTCATCGTTGATGACGACATTGAAACATTACGCCTCGTTGGCCTGATGCTTCAACGCCAGGGGTACCAAATTGTGGCTGCCAACAACGGTACGCAGGCAATGGCCATGGCGCGGAATGAAAACCCGGATCTGATCGTCTTGGATGTCATGATGCCCGATTTGGATGGGTACGAAGTTGTTCGCCAATTACGTAAAGAAAAAGAGACAGCTTCCGTACCGATTATCATGTTTACTGCCAAGAGCCAGGTGGAGGATAAGGTTGCCGGCTTGGAAGCCGGTGCGGATGATTACCTCACCAAACCGGTCCATCCGGCTGAGTTGGTTGCCAAGATCAAAGCCCTGCTTTCCCGCGGTAAAACCCGGGTTGCAGTTGAACAAGGTTATGTAATCGGCGTTGTCGGTGCACGCGGCGGTTTGGGTGTTTCCACCATGACGCTCAATACTGCCCTGGCTTATCACCGCATCGCCAAAGTCGATGTGATCGCAGCGGAACTGCGTCCCAGTCAGGGTATATGGGGGATTGAACTCGGGTTCTCTGAATCCGAAGGGCTTGGGGATGTGTTGCGCCTAAAAACCTCCGAGATCACCTCCTCACAGGTTGAAAAAGTTCTGATGCGTACTGCCCAAGGCATTCGCCTTCTCATGGCAGGTAACCGCATTAAAGATAATGTGTTGATGGCGAATGAAGACCAATTGGTTTCTGTTGTAAAACAGCTTCCCCTGCTTGCCCCAGTAACCTTCCTTGACCTTGGTACAAGTTACTTGCCCGGTTTTGAGCGCATCGCCAATCTGTGCGATGAAATTATCTTGATCGTTGAACCGCAGCCGCTCTCTGTGCAACGGACTCGCATCCTCGCCAATGAGTTGAATTTATATGGGTTTACCAAGAATAAATACCTAACCCTCGTTCAAGTTAATCGTATCCGAGCCGATATCCAACTAAATACCGCCCAGATCACCGAATCATTAAAGATCAATATTACCAACATGATCCCTCCGGTTCCCGAATTGGCCTACCAAGCCGCCCTTCATTCGGTACCACTCATTGATGTACAGCCCGAAGGATTGGTCGCTCAACAGATCAACCGGTTAGCGGAATCGATCATTCAACGCCGACAGAAATGACACAACCGATATACGAAGCTGAAATAACACGGCTTTCGACGCTAATTAAAGAATCCTCCTTCTCCATAGCCCTTACGGGAGCAGGTATTTCTACTCGTTCCGGCATACCTGATTTTCGATCTCAGGAAAAGGGATTATGGATGAAGGATAATCCCATGGATGTGATCTCCCTAAGCGCCTTTAAAGCCACACCGGACCGATTCTTCGATTGGCTGCGTCCATTGGTCAAATCCATTTCCCAAGCCCAACCTAACGCCGCCCATTACGCCCTGGCTGACCTGGAACGGAAAGGGAAGATCCAGGTGGTTGTGACCCAAAACATTGATTCTTTACATCAACACGCCGGCAGCCAGCAGGTGCTTGAACTGCATGGCACCTTGACAACATTGACCTGTCCGGGTTGTAAAGAGCAATATGAACAAGACCTTTTTCTTACCAGTTTTGTAGAAGAAAATCTGAACCCCATTTGCCCTATCTGCCGTACCATTCTCAAGCCCGATATCGTCCTGTATGAGGAGCAATTACCCGCATCAGTTTGGACAGCTTCCGAAATTGCCTGCGAGATGGCACAATTAATGCTAGTTATCGGTACATCGCTGGAAGTCTATCCGGCCGCGAGTTTACCAATGACGCTGTTTAAGCATCATGGTAAGTTAGCTATCATCAATCTTTCACCTACTCCCCTGGATGCCCGTGCGGATGTGGTCATCCATGCTGACGCGGCTGAAATACTTCCGCAGATTATTAAG
>DATMYN010000110.1:0-2206 GCA_035560875.1 Longilinea sp.
TTATTACGGGAATTAAATAGGTTTATCCAGGTTTCAATATCTTCCTGGCTTTCCACACCGTTCTCACGTTGATCCATTTGAGCTACTTCTTGAGCGGAACGGACGACAAGCGCAAACTCTTCGGATGACATGACCTGCGCATGACGGTTGTGACCTTCTTGTTGAACCCTGCGGTCTGAAGAAACCAAGCAATACTGCTTAGCTTGCTGACCCAATTTAGCCAAACGGGCTGCCAAGGCATCATCAGCCGTGCGTCCCAAGGGAACAAAATGAGCATTGATGCCGGCTATTCTACGAGTCCCAGCCTGTCCGGGCGGAGCCCCATCAAAATAGACATCGATCTTTGCCCGTTTACGGCTGGCTACAACCTGCAATAGCTGCACAAGCGCCATTTCATCCTGTGGATCATCCAAGCGCAGCCCAAGTTTCGGTATTAAATTATGACCATCGATAAGGTACCACATATCCCGCTGAGTATAATGCAAAAGCTGACGTAATATGCTATGATTCATCCAACCCCTATGAAGCTTAAACGTTCTCTCCCATTTATCCTGCTTAACATCCTGGTTTCAGCAACCACCACATTGTTGGTCATATTCATTTGGGACAGCACCCACACGGTTACTCCCATAACCTCCTCCGTAGAGACCACCCCTTCGGCTATTACTCAAATTTCCCCGGGAAGTTTGGCTGCCTGCAATCCTTCCATTCCTAATGAAGGGGAAGAACCGGTGGTCATCCAAAATATCCTCGGCGCCGGGGACATTACCCGCGAAGTGGTTGAACTTCGCCGCACCGGGTCTGAAACCCTGTGCCTGAACGGCTGGAGCCTGCGCGACGCCGATAATAATGAATATGAATTTCCGCGTTACTATCAACTCTATTCCGATGGGGTTGTCTTCCGCCTATACACGCGCTCCGGCACCGATACGGCTTTAGAGTTGTATTGGGGACAGGGTTACCCGGTTTGGAGTACGGGTGAAGAATTGAGCCTGCGTGACCCTGACGGGAATGTCCAAGCCACCTTCACCGTCCCATGAACGGTTAATCGGTTAAAATACAATCCATGAGTGATCAAACTTCTCAAGCGCTGTACCGTAAATACCGCCCCCATCTGTGGGAAGGTGTTGTCGGTCAAGACCATGTGGTTCACACCCTGCAAAATGCGATCCGCAGTGGCAAAGTCGGACATGCTTACCTTTTCTCCGGACCACGCGGCACCGGTAAGACCACTACAGCCCGTCTGTTAGCCAAAGCGGTCAACTGCCTGGCCGAATCGCCGGATAAACGCCCGTGCGACCAGTGTGCCCACTGCAAGGCGGTTAACGACAACCGGTTTTTAGATTTGATCGAGATCGATGCGGCTTCCAACACGAGTGTCGATGATGTGCGCGACCTGCGTGAAAAGATCAACTTTTCACCCTCACAAGGTCAATTCAAGGTCTACATCATCGACGAAGTTCACATGCTCTCTACGGCAGCGTTTAATGCCTTGCTTAAAACATTGGAAGAACCCCCAGCGCATGCAATCTTTATTTTAGCGACGACCGAAGTCCATAAGATCCCGGCAACTGTACTTTCACGCTGCCAGCGCCATGAATTCAGACGCATTTCTGTGGCTGAGATCGTTGCTGAACTGCAATCGTTGGCGAAACAAGAGAAATTGCAGGTTACCGAAGAAGCACTCACCTTGATCGCCCGCCAGGCGACCGGGTCGATGCGGGATGCGATCTCCTTACTGGACCAATTGGCTTCTACGGGTGAAAAGATCGATCTCAGTATGGCTCAGGTGGTCTTAGGCGCAGCGACCAACCAGATAGTTCTGGATCTGGTCAGCGCCCTCCAAAAAAACGACGCCAAAGCTGGCCTTACCTGCATCCAAAAGACACTCGACAACGGGACCGACCCGCGCCAATTTGCCCGCCAGGTGGTGGATTACCTGCGCAGTCTTTTATTGGTGCATATGGGTTCGGGCGATCAATTGGAAATTACCCCTGAACAACGCAAACAAATGAAACAGCATGCAGACAATTGGGAAACGACCCGGCTGCTGGAAATCCTGCGCCTGTTCAATCAGGCTGCTTCAGCCGATCTGCGCAGCGGGTGGCAGCCCAGCCTTTTATTAGAAATGGCGGTTGCAGAAGCCATCGCCCAACCGGCTGTCCAAGTTGTCAGTCCGGCTCAAACCCCGGCTGCGGGTAAACCC
>DATMYN010000111.1:0-9165 GCA_035560875.1 Longilinea sp.
CTTCACCATCCACGCGGATCTCTGCATCCTTACGCATATCGCAGATCATATCCCAATGGATCTTGCTGATATTTTTGGAACCGGTTTCTGGATAACCGGAACCAAGCGCCAGATGGAAAGTCCCTCCGATTTTCTCATCAAAGAGGATATTATGGGTGAACTTATCGATCTGGAAATTCGTGCCTATGGCAAATTCACCCAAGTATCGGGCGCGCGGATCGCTGTCGATCATCTGCAACAGCACATCCTGTCCACTTTGCGAGCGGGCATCCACCACACAGCCTTCTTTGAACTTTAATTCCACTCCTTCTACCACTCGGCCGGCATAAATGGCGGGATAGGTGTATTTCACCCAACCTTCCGCTGAATCTTCCACCGGTCCGGTGTAGATCTCGCCGTCTGGCAGGTTGTGTTTTCCGCATGAGTTCAAGAAGGTACGTCCCTTGATAGAAAGCTTTAAATCCACATTCGGACCGTACAACTCAACCTTGTCGTGTCCAACCATATAATCCACATACTTCTTCTGTTTTTGTTCGATCTCTTTCCAATAGGCGATCGGATCAGGCGTTGCGTCATCCACATGGCAAGCCGCGAACAAGAAATCTGCATATTCTTGAATGCCCATATTGGCTTCCATGGCATAAGCAGCCGTTGGGAATTGCGTGCTGATCCAGCGGAGTTTTCCCTCTCCGGCTCGATTGAGGATGGTTTGCTGAATTTCAAAGAGGGTTTTTTGCCGACGGGTCATCTTTGCCGGATCGACATGACTCAAAGCACGTGTGTTGGCTTCGGAATAAATCCGAATGCGGGCATCAAATTGCTCGGCTGCCATCTTATGAAAAGCGGGAGAGAAATCCAATTGTTCATCTTTTGCATTTTTATAAAAGATCTCATCTTGCTCCGCTAAGGCAAAAAGAATATGAGGGTGTCCCCCTCTTTGCAGGACTCGTTCATATACTGCTTTTACCAGTGGCTCAGCCAGTGTGGTGGCTTCGATCATCACTTTATCGCCAGGTTGGATGGCAACAGAATAATCCACCAGAACACGCGCCATTTTTTCAACACGTTGATCAGCCATTATTCCCTCCAGAATTCATAGAAATTGAACAAGAAAATTATACTCCGCCTTTTTCTTGGAGGTGCTTTTCAGACCCTCTCAAAGTTAAAATACGTTAGAATATAGCCAGGAAAGGAACCCGCATGAAACAGGTTTTACAAAGCATGAAATCCGATAAGACGATGGTTGAAGAAGTACCCATCCCGGAAGCTCATCCGGGTACCGTCCTGGTACGGGTAGCGGCTTCTCTGGTATCTGCCGGTACGGAACGGATGTTGGTAGACTTTGCCGGTAAGAGCTTACTGGGAAAAGTCCGCTCCCGCCCCGATCTGGCCAGGCAAGTAATCGATAAAGCTCGCCGTGAAGGCGTTCTTCCCACCTTGGAGGCCGCTTTTAGCCGCTTGGACCAACCGATGCCATTGGGATATTCTTCAGCCGGGACGATTGTCAGCATCGGCGAAGGTGTTACTGGTTTTCACCCAGGCGACCGGGTTGCCTGTTCCGGTTCGCATGCTGTCCATGCCGAATACAATGTGGTTCCTTCTCAACTTGTCACAAAATTACCCGATCCGGTTGATTTTAATTCAGCTGCATTTACCACCCTTGGCGCAATTGCCATGCAAGGGTTTCGCCTGGCCGCCCCTCAATTAGGGGAGCGTGTGGCCGTTATCGGTTTAGGCCTTCTAGGTCTGCTGACTGCTAAATTAGCCATTGCAGCCGGTTGCCCGGTCTTTGGTATAGATGTCAATTCTGAACGTGTAAAGTTTGCAATCAGCCTGGGGGTTGAAGCTGTCGCCCGTACTGATGCTGAGGAGAGTGCTAAAGCCTTCACAAACGGGCTTGGTTTTGATGCGGTCATTATCTGCGCTGATACTCATTCCAATGATACGGTCGTATTGGCCGGTCAAATTGCCCGTGATCGTGGTACGGTGATCTCCACCGGAGTTGTTGGACTCGACCTGCCCCGAAAATTATATTTTGAAAAAGAACTTAAGTTCATGGTTTCCAGGTCCAGCGGACCGGGACGCTACGACCCCATCTATGAGGAAAAAGGTATCGATTACCCGATCGGATTTGCCCGCTGGACGGAAGGCCGGAATTTTGAAGCCTTTATTGGTCTCTTAGCTAATCACAGCGTGGATGTTCTCCCCTTGATCAGCCATCATTTTCCGATCGGTGATGCCGCCCAAGCCTATGAATTGATCACCGGAAAAACCGGTTCACCTTTCTTGGCCGTCATCCTCGAATATCCTCAAGAGAAGTCGACGGAAACATCGATACCATCGAAGGTTTTTACGGCATCAAGCCATACGGTTGTAAACTCCAACACACCCGGGATTGGTGTGCTTGGGGCTGGTAATTATGCCTCGGCAGTTTTCCTTCCGATCCTGCAAAAATCGAAAGACTGCCAGCTTATCGGAATTGCATCCGCCGGTGGGGCCAGTGCTGTTACATCTGCCCGCCGGTTTGGATTCCAATTTGCCACGGCAAAAGAGACGGATATCATCACAAACGATAAAATTAATGCCGTCGTTGTTATGACCCGCCACAATGAGCATCCCCGCCAGGTGATCCAGGCGATAGAAAATGGAAAGCATGTTTATTGTGAAAAACCTTTAGCCATAAACGCGGAAGGGTTGGATCATGTGGCTGAGGCAGTCAGCCAACCCAATACTCCCTTATTGATGGTCGGTTTTAATCGACGCTTTGCTCCCTTTGTCCAATCTATGAAAGCTTTCTTGGGTAACCGAAATACGCCTTTATCTGCTCACTATCGGGTCAATGCCGGCGCAATTCCCCTTAACCATTGGATCCAAGACCCGGAGATTGGCGGCGGACGTATCATCGGTGAGGGTTGTCATTTTATTGATCTTCTCACCTTTCTTACTGGCACTTTACCGGTAAGCGTGCGTGCCTGGGCACTCCCCGATTTGGGCACCTACCGTCAGGATAATATCATAATAACGTTGACCTACCCAGATGGCTCGATCGGGTCGATCGAATATTTGGCCAATGGCGATAAGAGTGTTCCGAAAGAAACCCTTGAAGTTTTTTCCGGTGGAAAAGTCGCCTTTTTGAACGATTTCCGCCGTTTGGAACTGACAGCCGGGGGTAACCACAAAGTGTTTACCTCGACCCTTCGGCAAGATAAAGGCCACAAAGCCTCTTGGGATGTTTTTCTAAAAGCGATTTCACAAAATGGAATCCCGCCCATCCCATATGCTGATATTTTTGGCGTCCATCGCGCTTGTTTGGCTGTAATGCGATCCATTGCGCTCGATGCTGAGGTTAAGCTGAATTAATGCAGCCCCGGATCCTGATTAAAGTAATCCGTGAACTTGGTTTACAGGTCCTGATAAACCAAGTTTATTATCAATCTCTTCTCAAGCTGGGACTGGCAGAATTTCTCACGCGTAAAGCGCCCCAAAAATGCGATCCGTCCACCATTTCAACCCTAAATCTAAACACCAGCCATATTAATAAGATATCCGCTGAAACAAAGAAAACTATTATCGATCAAGCAGATCGGATCTGCTCGTGTGATTACAAGCCCTATGGTTCTGCGTGGCAGCCGTTAATCTTTCCTTCTCTCGAACCTTTACAGCACTGGACGGTTTTTGATAAGGATCCTGCTTTGGCAGGTGCTGAAGATATTAAAGATATTTGGGAGCCTTCCCGATTCGGTTGGGCTGTACAGCTTGCCAATGCCTATTTAATCACCAAGGATGAAAAATATGCGTTTAGATTTTGGGAAAAGTGGGAGGAATGGCAAAAAGCCAATCCTCCTTACTACGGTCCCAACTGGATATCGGCCCAAGAAGTGGCTATACGCATTTCAGTGTTTTCCTTTTTAAACTCGATCTTCATAGAGTCCAAAGCGAGTACTCCAGCCCGTAAAGACGCTCTATCCCTCTCCATCTACCAACACGCCTGCCGGATACCACCTACCCTGTCCTATGCCCGCGCCCAACGCAACAATCACCTGCTTTCCGAAGCAGCTGGGCTAATTACTGCCGGCTTTCTCTTTTCTTCCTCATCTAGGGGAAAACGATGGCTCTCACTTGGATGGAAATTATTTAACCAAGGTTTGGAAGACCAAATTGACCCGGATGGTGTTTATATCCAGCATTCCATAAATTACCATCGTCTGATGCTCCAGTTAGCAGTTTGGGTGGATTTTATCCGCCGTCCTGCCGGGTTAGAATGGCCTCACAAGTCTCTGCAAGCCCTGCAAAAGGCGACGGAATGGTTGTCTGCAATGATCGAGCCTGCTACTGGGATTTCCCCCAATCAAGGGCATAATGATGGTTCGGATTTATTTCCAATCGGGAATACAGCCATTTCGGATTACCGGCCAATTCTGCAAGCCGCCTATCGGGTTTTCTGCCAACGATCGTTTCTTCTCCCCGGTGATTGGGACGAATTCTGCACTCTATTGGTGTATCAAGACCTTAAAAACGTTAACAATGACGCAAAATATATAACTCAACCTTCAACAAACCTCATTCTGGGAAATAAAATCAACCGGGGTTATATCCATATCCCACATTTTTCCGGACGTCCGGCTCAAGCTGACCTTTTACATGTCGACATCTGGAGAAATGCACATCCCCTGACACTCGATCCGGGAA
This sequence comes from Longilinea sp., assembly GCA_035560875.1. Taxonomy (GTDB): domain Bacteria; phylum Chloroflexota; class Anaerolineae; order Anaerolineales; family Anaerolineaceae; genus DATMYN01. The sequence continues at coordinate 4,690 of DATMYN010000111.1, forward strand.
CGTACCGGTACAATGCCGTTGAGCCCTGGCAGAATGGTCTGGCAAGAACCATCTGCCATAACACCATCACGGCGGATAACCTTGATCAGATGACGCGTTTTTCCCGCTTCTTATGGGTTGACAAAGCCAAAACTCGCATCGTAGAAAAGGATGCCAACCGTATTCTGGCCGAACATGATGGATATCGATCGATCGGATTTTTCCATCAACGCGCTTTAGCCTGGCTTGAACCGGACACCTGGCTGGTTACCGACGCCATTCTTCCGGCAGGAACTGAGCATTCCGGCAGCACCCATACGATCTGTCTGCATTGGTTGATTCCGCAAATTCCCTGGAAGATCACGGATAAAGGAATTATTGTTGAGTACCCCGATGGAAAAGCCACAATTTTAGTAAACTGTAATTTACCGGTGCAGTTAACTGTCATTTGTGCAGGCGAATACCTGTATGGGAGTGGACAACCGCAGCCAACATTAGGTTGGTTTTCACCTACATACAGTGAAAAGACTCCCGCACTATCTTTCCGTTGGGTTATCCAAACCGCTCAAGTCCCGCTTACAATTTCCTCCCGCTTCATTCTGGGTGATGATTAGGTTTAAAACCGGGTACAATTCCTCCATGCATATCTTGCTAATTCACCAGGCTTTTGCCGACCTAGATGATCCGGGGGGGACGCGTCATTATGAATTAGCCCAACGTCTAGTCCAACGTGGCCATCGCATTACCATTATTGCCAGTCCCGTAAGCTACCTAACCGGAAAAACAGCTTCCCCAAAGATCGCCTGGAAAGAAACCTATTCTCCAGAACCTGGGATAAACGTTATCCGCGCCTATACTTACCCGGCACTGCATCGTTCATTTTTCCACCGTGTGCTGGCATTCATTAGTTTTATGTTCTCCTCTTTCTGGATAGGTTTGACCCAAAAGGATGTGGATCTTGTCTGGGGTACCTCACCGCCGATCTTCCAGGGCTGGACAGCCTGGTTATTAGCCCGTTTGAAGAGAATAAAATTCCTGTTTGAAGTCCGCGATCTGTGGCCGGATTTTGCCATCGCTGTCGGTGTGCTGCGTTCTCCCTTTTTGAAAGCCCTATCACATTGGCTGGAACGTTTCCTATATAAACATGCCGATCAGATCATTGTAAATTCACCTGGTTATATCGATCACATCAGCCAACGCGGCGGTAAGTTGATAACCTTGATCCCCAATGGTGCTGATCCGGAGATGTTCCAAGTGGATGACAAGGGTATATCTTTTCGAAAAAAATATAGCCTCTCGAATAAGTTCATCGCGTTGTATGCCGGCGCACATGGAATGTCGAACGACCTCATGATCGTTTTGGAAGCCGCAAAACTACTTGAATTAAATCGGGAAATATTGTTTATACTTATCGGTGATGGTAAAGAAAAAGCCATGTTACAAACACGCGCTGCCGATATGGGTTTGTCCAATGTTCTCTTTTTCCCCCCGGTAGCTAAACGTGACATGGCTGAAGCCTTGGCAGCCGCAGATTGTTGCATTGCCATTTTAAAACCGATCGAGATGTATAAAACGACTTACCCGAATAAAGTATTTGATTATATGGCTGCTGGAAAACCGGTTGTCCTTGCCATTGATGGTGTCATCCGTAAGTTAGTCGAAGAAGCACAAGCCGGTATTTTTTGTCCACCCGGTAATCCCAGTGAATTGAGTAAAACCATCCTTGAATTATCGAACGACCCAAAAGCTGTTCAAAAAATGGGGATTGCAGGTAAAACTTATGTAAGCGAACATTACCATAGAACCAGCTTAGCAAACCGTTTAGCCGACCTGGTTGAAGATATGGGGAGGAACGAATGCCAGAAACAATAATGATCGTTGATGACGAAATTGCACTACAAGAAACATTAGCCTATAACCTTAAACATCAAGGCTATCTGGTCGAAACAGTATCAGATGGAGCCGCTGCCCTCGAATTAGCCCGCAAGATCCATCCCGATCTCATAATCCTGGATATCATGCTGCCTGGTATGGATGGATTTGAAGTCTGCCGTACTTTACGGCAAGAAGCCAGCACTCCTGTGTTAATGCTCACAGCAAGAGATAATGAGATCGATCGTGTGGTCGGTCTCGAGGTGGGAGCTGACGATTATCTTACCAAACCCTTCAGCATGCGCGAGCTGCTTGCCCGGGTAAAAGCAATGCTGCGCCGGGTACGCATGATCCGGGATGAAGTGACACCGACCAATGACAGCCCGATTGCCCATAAGTTATTGAAATTCACGAACCTGACCATTGACGATACCCGCCGGGAAGTGACCCTGGATGGGATCCCTTTACCGTTAAAACCAAAAGAATATGAGTTATTGATCTATTTTGCCCAACATCAAGGGCAAGTGATCAGCCGGGAACAATTGGTCGATAAAGTATGGGGCTGGGATTATTTTGGAGACAGTCGTACCGTAGATGTGCATGTACGCTGGTTGAGACAAAAGATCGAAAAGGACTCATCCGTGCCGACCCGGCTGGTTACCGTTCGCGGTGCCGGGTATCGCTTCGAAGGATAAACGTGAAACGATCAGTTATTTGGCGGGTAGCCGTTCCATATATCATCCTGGCCATCATTGCTGTCGGGGGTTTAGGGCTGTTTTTCACGATCTACACCCAGGATCTGGTAACAACAAACGGACAGCAATCTTTATTATCCGAAGCCCGTTTGTTATCTTCTCAAATCGCCCCGTATCTCGGATCGGATGCGACTCCGGATCAAATAGATAGTTTGGCCGACAATGCAAGCGCCTTGATAGATGCGCGGGTAACAATCATCTTAATCGATGGAACCGTTGTGGGAGAATCCGACCACACTGTGACGGAGATGGAAAACCATCTCGATCGACCCGAAGTGCAGCAAGCCTTGAACGGTGAAGAAGGGACCGCCACTCGGTTCAGCCGAACTATTGGTATGACGATGTTGTACATCGCTGAACCGATTGAGTCAAATGACCAGATCATTGGGGTTGCCCGTCTTTCTGTCCCCTACTCCACGATACAGGCTAATATTGACACAATCCGTAACTTCATCCTTGGGATCATCGCCATAACCATTTTCTTAGTGATACTTTTAGCGTATCTCATAACGAGGGTAACCCTACAGCCGTTGCGTCAATTGACCGTTAATGCCCATCGCATTAGTCAGGGTGATTTTTCGGGGGTTGAGACATTGCAAGGCAGGCAAGATGAGTTTGGCGCTTTGAACCATGCCTTTCAAAAAATGGCCGGTCAGATAAAATCCCAAATCCAACAATTTCAAGCCGAACAAGGGAAGTTAACGGCTGTGTTAAGCACAATGACAGATGGCATTATCATCGCCGACGCGGATGGTAATGTACAACTGCTCAATCAGGCTGCCATTGAAATGTTCGACACGGGTGGAGATGACTATCTAGGCCGATCATTGATCGAGGTGACTCGCCAATATCAACTGGTCGATCTCTGGCAAAAAGCGCATACCTCCCATGATTCGCAAACCATAACATTGGAAATCGGCACAGATCGGATCTTCTTGCAAGTCATCGCCACAACACTTGATCCTGCCATTCCAGGCGCCACGCTGATCATTATGCAAGACCTGACCCGTCTGCGTAAACTGGAGACAGTCCGCCAGGATTTTGTCAGCAATGTCTCGCACGAACTGCGCACGCCGTTAGCATCGCTTAAAGCGCTCGTTGAAACGCTGCAAGAAGGTGCACTCACCGATCCGCCGGCGGCCCGACGGTTCTTAACCCATATGGATACTGAGATCGATAACTTGACCCAAATGGTTCAAGAGTTATTAGAACTTTCACGGATCGAATCGGGCAAAGTTCCCCTGGTAAAGAAAATGGTTCACCCGTGCACATTGATTAAATCAGCAGTTGACCGCATGAATATGCAAGCCAAACGCGCAGGTTTGACGTTGATCACTGAATGCCCCAATGAGCTTCCCGAAGTACGTGCCGATGCAGAACGGATCGAGCAGGTATTTATGAACTTGATCCATAATGCCATCAAGTTCACTCCCCCGGGTGGCAAGATCACGGTAACAGCCAAAACAAAAGAAAAAGAAGTCATCTTCCAAGTGACCGATACCGGCGTCGGGATCGCACCGGATGATCTTTCACGAATATTTGAAAGGTTCTTTAAAGCAGACCGCGCCCGTAGTGGAAAAGGTACCGGTTTAGGTCTTTCAATCTCCCGCCATCTGATCGAAGCCCATGGGGGACGTATCTGGGCTGAATCACAGGAATTGCGCGGCAGCACTTTCTATTTTTCTCTTCCCATGATGTAGCTAATGTTGCATCCATATTTGGGGGATTAATGGGTGTTTGTATACTTATTAATCAAGCCTTACCCGTTCATTTACATCCTATTAACAAAACCTTCCATTTCTCTTAAACCCTGGGATGTACGATAAAGACGCAAACAAATACTAAAGGAGAATATCGTATGCGTCGCTTT
>DATMYN010000112.1:0-6284 GCA_035560875.1 Longilinea sp.
ATACCCTTGAGTATTATATAACAAAAAAAGGACCCACCCGAAAGAATTCGAATGGGTCTTTTGATATCTGGCAAAAAAGTTGAGACAGACCTTTAATACCAGCCTATCAAGGGTGCCCAGTGGGGGTTGAACCCACAACCTCCTGATCCACAGTCAGGCGTTCCGCCATTGAACTATGGGCACCATAAGCGAGCCGTATTGTATCACAGGCAATCAGCTTGCGCAAGCAGGCGCTGTAACACTACGATGGCCTCTTCCTTGGATAAAGTCTCTTGATTGTGTAAGTTCAGGTCCTTTATCGTTACTTTTCCGGCCGCGATCTCATCCGGACCCATCACAACCGCCTGGCGGATACCCACCCGGTCGGCAAATTTGAATTGTTTATTTAATTTTGCCGGCTCCGGGTAGCACATGGCGCGTAATCCCGCTCTGCGCAGATCCATCGCAAACGACTGTGATACGCCCATCGAGTCTTGGTCAAAAACCACCACCAAGACATCGGCCGGTGCTTGTTGCCCGGCATCCAGTAAACCGTATTTTTCCAGCACCAGGGGGTACATCACATCCCCCATCGCAAACCCCACCCCGGGCAACGGATCACCGCCAACATCGCCGACCAAGTTGTCATAGTGCCCGCCGCCTAAAATAGCCCGCCCTTCCTTATCAAGGTCACGTGCCTCAAAAACGGTACCGGTATAATAATCCAACCCGCGGATCACTTGCGCATCATAGTGGATATAGTCCTGGACACCCAGGCTCTCTAACACAGAGAAGACCTTGCATAATTCATCGGATTGTTTCCACAGGTTTTCATTTCCTAATAACCATTCGATGGAATTGCATTGGTCTGCCGATAAACCTAATTCAAGTGCATATTTCTGCCAGGCTTCCCGGTTCAGTTTATCCCGCCGGTCGATCAATCTGAATACCAACTTCTTTTGCTCTGCCGTAATACCGGCATCGAGGAGTGCCTCATCCATTAAGCGCCGGTTATTGATGTTGATACCGACCTGCGCAGGCGTTAACCCGGCTTTTTGGAACAATACCGCCGCGATGGCAATGATCTCGGCATCAGCCTCGGGTGAATTCACCCCGATCAGATCGATATTCCATTGAAAGAATTCACGTGAACGTCCTTTTTGCGGGCGTTCATATCGCCAAAAAGGTCCAAAAGACCACCACCGCAGCGGAAAAGCCAGTTCACCCTGTTTCTGGGCTACCATCCGCGCCAAAGAAGGGGTAAGCTCCGGACGCAAGGTGATCAATTCACCGCCCCGGTCAGCAAAAACAAAAGCTTGTTCTTTTACTAATTCTTCCCCGGATTTTGCCGCGTACAGGTCGATCTTTTCGAGGAATGGACCATCATATTCCTCATAGCCAAAGGACGCGGATACAGACTGGATCTGGTGATACAGCCGTGACCGCACGGCCATTTGCTCCGGATAGAATTCGCGTGTGCCTTTAACTGTCGGAATTAATGTTTTCATTCCAATCCTCCATAAAATATCCTTAAATTGTAGCATAAAGAAGGATGGTTTTAAGTAGGACATCCCGATTATCCGAAAATATCCAATCTGACCGATTAAAATAATGTTGAAAACACTACTTTTAGAAACTTGAGGTACAATTTACCCATTACCCAATATTTACTATGTATAGGTGGCGGAATGAATGTTGATGAGTTGAGAAAGATCGTTAATGGCAAATTGCTTACCCCCAATAGTGATTTGAGTCGGGAAGTAAAAGGTGGTTGTGGTGCCGACCTAATGAGCGATGTATTGGCTTCGATCCAACCCGAAGCGGTTTTATTGACCGGTCTCTGCAACCCTCAAGTGATCCGTACTGCTCAAATGGCTGATGTCGCCGCGGTTGTGCTGGTCCGCGGGAAAATTCCGCCGCAAGAAACGATAGACCTGGCCATTCAAGAGCGCATCCCGGTAATTACCTCGCCATATGGGATGTTTGAACTCTGCGGTCGGCTTCATCGAGCTGGTATGCCCAGCCTCGAGATGCCAGTCGATATTGACCCCTCAGCGAAAGCTTGACCCGCATAAATTATGGAAAACTCTTCGTCACAGAAAAATCGGGTCATCACAGATAAAGTCGTTGAATCCATATCCCGTGTTGAAGAGCTAGCCTACGAATTAAAGATCGATCAGGTCATGACCCATGACCCGCAGACGATCGCCCCGGATGTTGTCATGGAAGATGTGCTCGAGATCTTCCGTAAAGCTCTTATATCCGGCGCGCCTGTCGTTTCGGGGGATGCCCTGGTAGGTATCCTTAGCATGGAAGACCTGATCCACTGCCTGCGTAAAAACGACCTGAGGGCGCCCGTCAGCGAATACATGACCAAGAAAGTGATCACGGTCAAAAATTCGGAACAAGTGATCGAAGCCCTTAAGTTCTTTGTCAATACCAAGTTGGGCCGTTTACCGGTAGTCGATATTGATGGCAAGCTGGTTGGCATTCTAACCAAAGGGGATGTCACCCGCGGCTTATTGAAAGCCCTTCAACAAGATTACCAAACCGAAGAACTCATCCGTTATCGGGCCAGTCATTTATTTGAGGATATTGAATCCGACCGTACCAGCCTTATCCTGCGTTACGACATTAAGGCGGGTGATTTTGTTAAAGGCGGTACCGCCTCAAGCCACATCAAACGCGCCCTCTTGCGCCTGGGTGCCAGCCCGCAAATTGCCCGCCGGGTTGGGATCGCCATTTATGAAGCCGAGATGAATCTGATCATCCATACCACCCGCGGTGGAGTGATCCGCATTGAGATCGAACCACATCAGATCTTAATGGATGCCTACGATGACGGCCCGGGAATCCCGGATGTAAATTTGGCCATGAAACCCGGTTATTCAACCGCCACCGAAGAGATCCGTGAATTGGGCTTTGGAGCCGGCATGGGGTTGGTAAATATCTCACGCTGCGTGGATCAAATGAAATTAGAATCGGTTGTCGATAAAGGTACCCGGCTAAAAATGAAGATCTTCTTGAATGAAGAAAATACTGTGGGTGAAGCCACACCTTGATCAGGAGAGGAAAATGAATTTACAAGAGATCATCGATGGACTCAGCTTGACCGTCCGCACATCGCCATTAGAATTTTCTGCCATTAACCCATCCGGTGGGTACACCTCCGATCTGCTCAGTTGTGTAATGTCCGGTGCCCCGAAAGGCGGCATTTGGGTCACCCTCCAATCGCATGTCAATATTGTTGCCGTGGCCGCCTTGCTTGATCTGTGCGCGATCATCGTCACCGAGGATTCGCAGCCGGATCAAATGACCCTGGATAAAGCCAACGAAGAAGGTATTACCATTTTGACCACCCCCCACCCTACATTCTACATAGTGGGAAAATTGTGGGAGTACGGCATACGAAATTAATGCCGTTATGATTCACATTGCCAAAGCTGTCAACTTTTCGCGCTGAAATTCATATCCATACCGTGCTTTCGCCCTGTGCCGCGGTAGAGATGATCCCCCCTCTGATCATCGAAACAGCCGTTGACCAAGGCATCAACCTGATCGCCATCACCGACCACAATGCAACCGCCAACGTGGAAGCGGTTATGAAAGCGGCGGTAGGCACAAACGTTTCGGTGCTGGGGGGTATGGAAATTCAAACCCGCGAAGAAGTACATGTCATTTGCCTTTTCCCCGGATTAGACCAGGTGAATGCATGGCAAAAGATGGTGGATCAAGCCTTACCCGACCTGCCAAACAACGTCGAATTTTTCGGCGAGCAGTTCGTAGTTGATCAAACCGGAGATTTCATCCGTTCCGAACCCCGATTGCTGAGTACATCCACCTCGTTGAGTATCGAAGATGCCTATGAGCGGGTGCATGCCCTGGGTGGATTATTCATCCCGGCCCATGTCAACCGCAAAGCTTATGGACTCATCGCCAACCTGGGCTTCATCCCCCCCAATATCATCCCAGACGCAGTGGAAATATCCCGTCATTTGCCGGTATCGGATGCGGTGAAGAATTTTCCCCAATTATCGGCTTATCCTATCATTCAATCCGGTGATGTTCACCAATTGGATGAGTTTTTGGGTTACAATGAGTTCTTATTATTTGAACCAACAATTGAAGAATTATCCTTGGCGCTCCAAGGGTCAGAGGGTCGCAGCTTCCGGGTTGATCCAATTCAGACAACATAGATGACCTTCAAACCTTTTTAGTGACATTCATTATTGACCAGGATAACATCAAAGGGTAAACTTTACATGGTTAAGACTAGGTAAAGTCTACTAATTTCATCCGATTATTTGTGGAGCCACGAATGGCAGCAGTAGAAATAAATCAAACCAACAATCCAATCAACATCCCTGAGAAGAAAATGATCATTGATGGGATCCTTAAAGAAAATGAAGGACGCCCCGGCGCTACTATGGTAGTGTTGAACGAACTTCAGCGTCAGATCGGTTTTATCAGTGAACCGATGCAAGCGTATGTTGCCCAAAAAATGAGAGTACCGGTAAGCCAGATCCATGGTGTGGTAACGTTTTACTCGTTTTTCACCACCACCCCGCGCGGTAAACATGTGGTCAAGTTCTGCCTTGGCACAGCCTGTTACGTTGGCGGTGCCCCGCAGCTCATTGAAAAAGCCAAGCAGGTGTTAAAGATCGAACCCGGGCAAACTACTCCGGATGGTGAAATTACCGTCGAGATCTGCCGGTGTGTAGGTGCCTGCAGCCAGGCGCCGGTTGTGGTTATAGATGAAGAAATGTCCGGCCGGGTGCGCCCATCAAAAGTCCAACAACTTCTCTCGGCCATCGGCGGCTAATTACCAGGTATCAATTTTGAAAGAATTATCGCTTCACCTTCTGGATATCGCCCAAAATAGCGTTGCCGCAGGCGCAACAACTGTCCGGATTCGGGTTGAAGAAGATAGTTCGAAAGATCGCTTGGATATGGTGGTAACGGATAACGGCAAAGGTATGGATGCGGAAACCGTGGCAAAGGTCACCAATCCCTTCTATACCACCCGCACTACCCGCAAAGTAGGCCTGGGTATTCCGCTGCTAAAAGAAGCAGCTGAAGCCTGTAACGGAATGTTGGAGATCCAATCCGAGCCCGGAAAAGGCGCAACCTTAAGGGTCAGTTTCCAACGTAGCCACATCGATCGAATGCCCTTAGGCGATCTATCCGGCACATTCTTAACCTTGTTGATCGGTGAACCTGAGATCAATTGGATCTTTGAATATCAGGTTAACAGTGAGGTCTTTCAATTCGACAGTGCTCCGATCATTCAGGAATTAGGCGGGGTACCGTTAACGGATCCCACCATCCTTTCTTTCTTGAGAGAATTATTAGAAACGGGTGTTCGGAATACCCAACTCGTTTCTGTTCAGTAAGTTAACTTGTGCGTAATCATTTAGAGGAGACAAGCTATGTCAACCATCAAAAGTCTTGACGACCTGAAACGCATCCGCGAAGAAGCTCTGGAAAAACGCAAGGTCAAATCCGCATCTGGTTCGATCCAGATCATCGTTGGAATGGGCACCTGTGGGATTGCCGCCGGCGCTCGTGAAACAATGAAAACCATTCTGGACGTCATTGAAAAAGACAACCTGTCTGGTGTTGTGGTAACCCAAACCGGCTGCATCGGCATGTGCGAGAAAGAACCCATTGTGCAGGTAGTTGTCGGCGAACAACCCAAAGTAACATACGGTAAAGTGAATAGCGATGTTGCCCGCCACATCATGAAGGAACATATCGCTAATGGCAAAATTGTCGAAAGCAATGTCATCCCAATGTAATTGGGATCTCTGATCTTATAAAATTATAGGGTACGTTCAATGAAGTATTACCGTTCACATGTGTTAGTTTGTATGGACCCCGAATGTCAAAAGAAAGGGTCCCGCGAAGTCTTTCAGGCTCTGCAAAAGGAATTGGCCGCAGAGCACCTGGAAGAAGAAATCCAGGTACTGGAGACTTCGCGAATTGGTTCCTGCGACCAGGGACCTGAGTTGGTTGTTTACCCCGAAGCGGTGCATTATGCCAACCTGACCACCGAAGATATTCCTTTCCTCGTGGAGGAACATCTACTCAAGGGACGGATTGCCACAAAATTCCAAATCACAGCCGAAAAAGCTGCCGATGAGGAATTAGGGGCTCCCTCCAAAAAAGAAGTACGGGTTGTATTACGCAACTGCGGTAAGATCGATCCGGAGAACATCGAAGATTATATTGCTGAAGATGGTTATGCCGCCTTTGCTCAAGTAATTTCCGAAATGACCCCGGATGCTGTCATCGATTTGGTGTCC